>CALJLX010000168.1 GCA_937982495.1 uncultured Desulfuromonas sp. | reverse complement strand
GGGGGGCGGCGCTGATGCTGCCGCAAGGCGAAATGACCCCGGAAGTCCTGGCGCAGCTGGTAGGTGATCTGCTGGGAAATCGCGAGCGTCTGCTCGACATGGCCGGCTCGGCCTGGGCCCTGGGCAAAAAAGGCGCCGCCGAACGGATTTTGGAAGAATGCCGGGCGATCATGCGCTGAGATGCCTTTTCAACCCACGGCGAAAATGATTTTGACCCGTCACCCGTCACCCGTCACTCAATACAGGTTCTGCATATGTACGGAAAAATTCGCACCATCCACTTCGTCGGCATCGGCGGCATCGGCATGAGCGGCATCGCCGAGGTGCTGCTCAATCTCGGCTACCAGGTTTCCGGCTCGGACCTGCGAGAGTCGGAGATCACCCGCCGACTCACCTCCCTGGGTGGGCGCATCGCCTATGGACACCTGCCGGAAAATATCGGCGAGGCCGACGTGGTGGTGACCTCGACGGCGGTCAAGGCCGACAACCCCGAGGTGCTCGAAGCCCAGCGTCGGCTGATTCCCGTCATCCCCCGGGCGGAGATGCTGGCCGAGCTGATGCGTATGAAGTACGGCATCGCCGTGGCCGGAACCCACGGCAAGACCACCACCACCAGCATGGTGGCGACGGTTCTTTCCCACGGCGGCATCGATCCGACGGCGGTGATCGGCGGCAAGCTCGATTCCCTGGGTTCCAACGCCAAGCTCGGCCAGGGGAAATTCCTGGTGGCCGAGGCCGACGAGTCGGACGGGTCGTTTCTGCACCTTTCGCCGACCATCGCCGTGGTGACCAACATCGATGCCGATCATCTCGACTATTACAGCGGCCTGGACGAGATCAAGGACATCTTCGTCGATTTCATCAACAAGGTGCCTTTTTACGGTCTGGCGGTTCTCTGTCTCGACGATGCCAACATCCAGGAAATCATCCCCCGGGTGAAAAAACGCTTCACTACCTACGGGCTGCAAAACCAGGCCGACTATCAGGCGATCAACATCGTCCATGAGGCCGGCGGCACGGCTTTCGAGGTGGTCAGGCGGGGCGAGACTCTGGGGCGGATTTCCTTCCGCATGCCGGGGCGGCATAACGTCCTCAACGCTCTCTCGGTGGTGGCCGTGGCCATGGAGCTGGGGCTGGAGTTTTCCGTCATCAGCGAAGGTTTCAGGGATTTCGGCGGCGTGCAGCGGCGTTTCCAGATCAAGTACGATCAGGATGTCATGGTGGTCGACGACTACGGCCATCATCCGGCGGAGATCAAGGCGACCCTGGCGGCGGCCCGCGCCGGCTGGCAGCGGCGAGTGGTGGCGGTTTTTCAGCCGCACCGCTACAGCCGCACCAAGTTCCTGATGGAGGACTTCGCCACCGCCTTCTACCAGTGCGATTATCTTCTGGTCACCGACATCTATGCGGCGGGCGAGGCGCCGATCGACGGCGTGAGCGCCGAGCTGCTGGCTCAGAAAGTGGCTGGACACGGCCATAAAAATGCCCATTACGTCGGTGATCGCGATCTGCTGGCGGCGCATCTGATGGCGGCGGTCAAGCCCGGCGATATCGTCATCACCCTCGGTGCCGGGGATGTCTGGAAGGTCGGGGAAAGCCTGATCCGCCTACTCAAGGACCGGGGGTAGGGTCATCGACGCGCTGTTCGAGCAACTGCGGCGGGCGCTTAAGGGGCGGGTTCTGCGGGACGAGCCGATGAGCCGACATACCACCTGGCGGGTGGGCGGACCAGCCGATCTCTTCATCGAACCGGCCGACGGCGAGGATCTGGCCGAGGCCCTGCGGCTCCTCGCCGCTGCCGGCTGCCCCTGGTTGACGGTCGGCGCGGGGAGCAATCTGCTGGTGAAAGACGGCGGCATCCGCGGCGCGGTGCTCCATTTGACCCGGCTGCGTCGGCTCGAAATCGCGGATGACGGCCGGGTGACGGCCGGGGCGGGTCTGCCGCTGATGACCCTGATCCGCGCAGCCGTCGAACGGGGTCTGGCCGGACTGGAAGGTCTGGCGGGAATTCCCGGTACGGTCGGCGGCGGGGTGGCCATGAACGCCGGCGCCGGTGGGCAGCAACTGGCCGACGTGGTCGAAGGGGCGACCCTGGTCGGGCCGCAAGGCCCGGAAGTCTGGAGCCGGGAACGGTTGGCCTTCGGCTACCGCCGCTCGGCGGTGGGTGTGGGACAGGTCATCACCGAAGCGCGGCTGCACCTGCATTCGGGCGACTCCCGGCAGTTGGCCGAGGCCTTCGCCGGGCGCCTGACCGAGCGGGCGGCGGGCCAGCGGGTCGGCGGGCCGAATGCCGGCTCGGTCTTCAAGAATCCCCCCGGCGCCTCCGCCTGGCGCCTGATCGACGCCGCCGGGCTGCGCGGCGCCGTCGAGGGTGGGGCGCGGGTCGCCGAACGGCACAGCAATTTCATCGTTACCTCGAAAATGGCCCGCGCCCTGGACATTCTGCGGCTGATCGAGCGGGTTCGCGACCGGGTCCGCCGGCAAAGCGGCATCGAACTGGAAACGGAAGTCAAAATTGTCGGCGAGGATCTCTGAGCGGACGTCAGGGGCCCGGCATGGATAAGGAAAAGCTATGACCCGCGAGGAACTACAGGAAAAGACCATCGGCGTACTCATGGGCGGCCTCTCCGCCGAACGGGAGGTCTCGCTGCGCACCGGCAAGGCGGTGCTGACCGCCCTCTTGGAGGCCGGCTACCTGGCGGTGGCCATCGATGCCGGACGGGATCTGCCCGCGCGCCTGGCGCAGGAGCGCATCGAAGTCGCCTTTATCGCCCTGCACGGACGCTTCGGCGAGGATGGCACGGTGCAGGGACTGCTCGAGATGCTCGGCATCCCCTACACCGGTAGCGGAGTCCTGGCATCGAGCGTCGCCATGGATAAAGTGACGACCAAGAAGCTGCTGCGCTATCACCAGTTGCCGACCCCCGATTTTCGCATCTACCGGCGCGGCGAGGATCTGGAACTGCTGCTCAACGGCTGCCACAACTTCCCTTTGGTGGTGAAACCCGCCCGCGAAGGCTCGACCATCGGCATCAGCATCGTTCGCGACCGCGACGAACTCGCCGCCGGCATCGCCGCCGCGTTGCGGCACGACGAACTGATCCTGATCGAGGATTTTATCGCCGGCGCCGAAGTGACCGTTGGGGTGCTGGCCGGGGAGGCCCTGCCGATCATCCAGGTCGTGCCCAAGGGGGGATTTTACGACTACCACGCCAAATACACCGCGGGGCAGACTGAATACCTGCTCCCCGCGCCCCTCGACGGCGCTCTGCAACTCCGGCTGCGGGAAGCGGCGGTGGCCGCCTACCGGGCGATCGGCTGCGACGGCGCGGCGCGCATCGACTTCATGGTGCGGGAAGAGCAAGGGGAGTTCTTCTGCCTGGAGGTCAACACCATCCCCGGCATGACCGAAACCAGCCTTTTGCCGAAAGCGGCGGGGCACGCCGGCATCTCCTTTGGCGAACTGGTCCAGCGCATCCTCGACGGGGCGCGGGTCGGGAAGTCCTGACGGGCAGCGGGAACCTATGCGCGATTTCAAGGCAACGAAGAGTGCCAAGGTCAAGAGCAACCGGCGGCTCAAACCGAAGCGACCACCTCGTCCCCCCCGCGACTGGGCCGGTCTGTTCCGCAAGATTTTTTATGTCGCGGCGGCGACGGTCGCGCTGGTGCTGATCGTTGCCGGTGGCGGGCTGATGGCCAAATCGCTCTTCGATTCCCGGTATTTCAAGGTGAACGAGGTCCGGGTCGAGAATGCATCCCGGGTCGCCGGAGAAGAGATCGCCGCCCTTTCCGACGTGCGCCTCGGGCACAACATCTTCGAACTCGACCTTCCCCGGATCGGTCGCAAGATCGAGGAAAATCCCTGGATCAAGACTGCCGAAGTGCGGCGGATCTTCCCGCGAACGGTGGTCATCAAGGTCGAGGAACGCAGCCCGAAGGCCGTCATCAATCTCGACTATCTTTATTATGTCGACGGGGACGGCGAGATTTTCAAGGTTCTCGAAGCCAACGACAGCCTCGATTTTCCCGTCATCACCGGCCTGGAGCGCAAGGATCTGCTGGAGCGGCAGGATGAGACGCAAAGCCGGCTGAGGGAGATGGTGGGGTTGGTCGGGGAATTGACGGGAAGGCAAGTTTTCGGCCTGCAGGATGTCTCGGAAATTCACCTTGACCAAACGGGGGAAATCGTTTTGTATACCTGTGCCGGCGGGGTGCCGGTGCGCATGGGCGACGGAAACTACGGCGCCAAGCTGGATCGCCTTGAGCGTATCTACGGGGAACTCAAGCCGCGTTTGCGGGCTCTCAAATATATCGATCTGAACGTCATGGACCGGATTGTCGTCAAAGTGGAAACCGGGATCACCCGCAAGGGGTAGCATCCAGGGGGAAGGGAGTGATATGAGCAGCAGAAGAGGAGACAACCTGATTGTCGGTCTCGACATCGGCACCACCAAGATCTGCGCGATCATTGGTAATCTGACCGAGGACGGCCTGGATATTGTCGGTATCGGCACCAGCCCGTCGAAAGGGTTGCGCAAAGGGATGGTGATCAACATCGACAGCACCGTCGAGGCGATCCAGAAGTCGATTCGCGAGGCCGAACTCATGGCCGGCTGCGAGATCAAGTCGGTCTTCGCCGGCATCGCCGGCGGGCACATCAAGGGCTTCAACTCCCAGGGGGTGATCGCCATCAAGAACCGCGAGGTGACCAGCGACGACGTGCGTCGGGTCATCGACGCGGCCAAGGCCATCGCCATTCCCATGGACCGCGAGGTGATTCACATCCTTCCCCAGGAGTTCATCATCGACGATCAGGACGGCATCAAGGAACCCCTCGGCATGAGCGGGGTGCGCCTGGAGGCCAAGGTGCATATCGTCACCGGCGCCATCGCCAGCGCCCAGAACATCGTCAAAAGCTGCCAGCGGGCCGGCTGCGACGTCGCCGACATCGTCCTGGAGCAACTGGCCTCGGCCGAGGCGGTGCTGTCGGCGGACGAAAAAGAGCTGGGCGTGGCGATGATCGATATCGGCGGCGGCACCACCGATATCGCCATCTTTGTCGACGGCGCCATCAAGCACACCGCCGTGCTCTCCCTGGGCGGCAACCATCTGACCAACGATATCGCCGTCGGTTTGCGCACCCCGGTTGGCGAGGCCGAGAAGATCAAGCAGCAGTACGGCTGCTGCCTGACCTCCATGGTCGGCAAGGACGAAACCATCGAGGTGCCTTCCGTCGGCGGGCGCGAGCCGCGTATCCTCTCCCGGCAGCTGCTGGCGGAGATCCTCGAACCCCGGGTCGAGGAGATCTTTACCCTGGTCAACCGCGAGATCGTGCGCAGCGGTTTCGCCGATCTCATCGCCTCGGGGGTGGTCATCACCGGCGGTACCTGCATCCTGCCGGGTATGCCCGAGCTGGCCGAGCAGGTCTTCAACCTGCCGGTGCGTCGTGGCCTGCCCCGGGACATCGGCGGGCTCTCCGACGTGGTCAATTCCCCGGTCTACGCGACCGGCGTGGGACTGGTGAGATACGGCAGCAAGAACCTGCAGACCAAGAATTTCAGCATCGGTCAAGAGAATGTTTTCGACAAGATTTTCCGGCGGATGAAAGAGTGGTTCGGAGAGTTTTTTTAAGGCAATCGACATTCGGAATATGCTAGGATACCAACCGATTGGACGCCGCCGCGCAGAGTGGCGCCCGAGCATAGCGAACGGAGGGTTTCATGTTCGAATTTGACGAAAAGATAGATCAGGCCGCGCGGATTAAAGTGATTGGCGTCGGTGGCGGCGGCGGTAACGCCGTCAATACCATGATCGCTTCGAAAATCGACGGGGTCGAATTCTACAGTGCGAATACCGATGCCCAGGCCCTGCGCGTCAGCCGCGCGCCGATGAAGATTCAACTCGGCGGCAAGCTGACCAAAGGCCTTGGCGCCGGCGCCAACCCGGAGATGGGGCGGGAAGCCGCCTTGGAGGATCGGACACGGCTGGCCGAGGTTCTGGATGGGGCCGACATGGTCTTCATCGCCGCCGGACTCGGCGGCGGCACCGGCACCGGCGCCGCTCCGGTCATCGCCGAGGTGGCCAAGGAGCTGGGCGCCCTGACCGTCGGCGTGGTGACCAAGCCCTTCAGTCGGGAAGGGCGTCAGCGCCTGAAAAAAGCCGAGGACGGCGTCGAGGCGCTGAAAAAGGTGGTCGACTCGCTGATCGTCATCCCCAATGATCGGCTACTCGGCCTGGCCGGCAAGAACATGAGCATCCTCGATGCCTTCAAGCCTTCCGACGACGTGTTGCGCCAGGCGGTGCAGGGCATCTCCGACCTGATTACCACCAGCGGCCTGATCAACGTCGACTTCGCCGACGTCAAGGCGATCATGAGCGAGCGCGGCATGGCGATGATGGGGATCGGCATGGCCGAGGGGGAAAAACGCGCGTCCGAAGCCGCCCATCAGGCGATCAGCAGCCCGCTCCTCGAAGATATCGACATTTCCGGCGCCAAAGGGGTGCTGGTGAACATCTCCGGCTCCTCCAACATGACCATGGAAGAGTTCGAGGAAGCCTCCCGCATCATTCATGAAAAGGTCCATGAAGACGCCAACATCATCGTCGGTCTGGTGATCGACGAGGAGCTCGGCGACCGCCTGAAGATCACCGCCATCGCCACCGGCTTCGGCGCTTCCTTCGACAAGGCGGCGCGCAAGCCCGGCGATTTCATCGGGCGACCACTGGTTCCCCCCGGCAAGAACGAGCATGACGTTCCGACCTTTCTGCGCGACCGGGCTCCCCGCGAGCCGGCACGGGGGATGCGTGCCCCGATGAACGAGGAGCAGGAATACGATATCCCAACCTTCCTCCGTCGCCGGGTCGACTGATCCGCTCGGTCCGAGGGTTTTTTCCGGAGTCCGGTCTGGGTGAATGCCGAGCGGCCGTCGGAACCAGAGCAACAAATGATTCTCTCGATACGGGGGCCGCGACGCGCGGTCCCCGTATCTATTTCACACGGCCGGATGCCGGAACGGGGAGCCGATGTCCCGTAAACTGATCGACCAGGCCCGGAAGCTGCTGGCCGGCGAATCGGGGAGCCAGGTCAAACCCTGGGGGGGGCGGCTGACCGTCGCCCTGGTTTTTCCCAACACCTACCACCAGGGAATGAGCAACCTCGGTTTTCTTACCGTCTATCATCTGCTCAACCGGCGGGAGGATGTGCTCTGCGAGCGCTTCTTCCTTCCCGACGCCGAAGCCTTGGCGGAACATCGCAAAACTGGCTATCCCCTCTTTTCCCTCGAATCGGGACATCCTCTTACCGATTTCGACCTCATCGCCTTTTCCATCTCCTTCGAAAACGATTACCTGAATCTGCCGGTGATTTTCGAGCTGGCCCGGATCCCCCTGTGGCGGGCCGATCGCGGGGATTCCTACCCCCTGATCCTGACCGGCGGGGTCTGCGCCTTCCTCAATCCCGAACCCCTGGCCGAGATCATGGATCTTTTCGCCGTCGGCGAGGGGGAAGTGATGCTGCCGGAGCTGGTCGCGACGCTCACCGCCGGGGGGGAGCGGACGCGTCCTGAGTTGCTGGAGCGTTTGGCCGGTGCTCCCGGCATCTATGTCCCGTCCTTATACGAGAGCGAGTGGTCTGCGGACGGCACACTACAGGGTTGGGTCCGGCAGCCGGCGGTACCTGCGCGGGTGGTTCGGCAATGGGTGCGGGAGCTGGATCGGACCGCCAGCCGTTCCTTTGTGCTGACCGAGGCGACGGAGTTCTCCGACATGGCCCTCACCGAGATTTCCCGGGGCTGCGGTCGGGGCTGTCGCTTCTGCGCCGCCGGGTACATCTATCTTCCCCCCCGGGAGCGCTCTCTCGATGTGCTGCTGGAGCAGGTCGATCTCGGCCTTTGTGAACGGGAGAAAGTCGGGCTGGTCGGCGCGGCGGTTTCCGACTACTCGCGCATCGCCGAACTCGACCGGGCGATTCTCGATCGGGGGGGCAAGATCTCGGTGGCGAGCCTGCGTATCGATTCCCTGACGCCCGAGGAGGTCGCGGCGCTCAAGGCCTCCGGCCACCGCACCCTGGCCCTGGCGCCCGAGGCGGGGAGCCAGCGTATGCGCGATACCGTCAACAAAGGACTCTCCCGCGAGCAGATACTCGCCGCCGTCCGGCTGCTCGGCAAGGGGGGTGTTCTCAATCTGAAGCTCTATTTCCTGGTCGGCTTGCCCGGCGAGAGCGAGGACGACATCGCCGAAATGCTCGACCTGCTCACGGAGATCCGCGCAGTATGGGTGGAAGAAGGGAAAAAACAGGGGCGCCTCGGCACCCTGACGATCTCGGTCAATCCCTTCATCCCCAAACCTTTCACCCCCTTCCAGTGGGCGGGAATGGCTCCGGAAAAACGGCTCAAGGGGGTTTTCCAGAGATTGCGCGCGGCGGTCGGGCACATGGCCAATACCGAGATCATCTTCGAATCGACCCGAAGCGCGGTTTTGCAGGCGCTCCTCGCGCGCGGCGACCGCCGGGTCGGGCGGCTGCTGCCGGACCTGTCGGCGGGGATGAATCTCAAGACCGCCTGTCGTCGGCAGGGGCTCGATCCCGACTTCTACGTCACTCGCGAGCGCGGCACGGAGGAAGTTTTTCCCTGGGAGATCATCGACAGTGGCGTACGCAGGGATTTTCTCCGGCGGGAATATGAAGCGGCGTTGGCCGCTCGGACTTCTCGGCGCTGCTTCGACGGCTGCGTGGACTGCGGGGTCTGCCGGGGCCGCTGAATTTTTTCCTGGGATGGCGGTTGACAAAAGGGGAAAAGCGAGGTAAATAAGACAAAAAAGATCATAATTATCCCAGGAGGACTTGACATGACCCAGAAAAAGACCGGCGTAATTACGTTTAAAGGCAATCCCGTGACCCTGCTCGGCCCCGAGCTCAAGATCGGCGCCGCCGCTCCCGAATTCAAGGTCGTCGATAACGGCCTGCAGCCGGTGACCCTGGCCGACAGCCAGGGGAAGGTGCGCCTGATTACCGTAGTCCCTTCCCTCGATACCCCGGTGTGCGACACCATGACCCGCAAGTTCAACGAGGAAGCGGCCAAACTCCCCGAGAACGTCGTCGTTTACACCGTCAGTCTCGATCTCCCCTTCGCCCAGAAGCGCTGGTGCGGTAATGCCGGTATCGAGAAGGTGAAGACCCTCTCCGATTACCAGGAGCGTTCCTTCGGTCTGAACTACGGCCTGCTTATCGATGAGCTCAAGCTGCTCGCCCGGGCGGTGCTGGTCATCGACCAGAAAGGAACCATCGCCTATCAGGAGATCGTCAAGGAAGTGACCGCCGAGCCCGACTACACCGCGGCGTTGGCGGCGGCCCGCGCCCTGCTCTAGGCGCCCGGAGCGCTTCTTCGGCAAATCACGGGGAAGACCGCGCGGTCTTCCCCGTTTTGCGTCATCCGTTCAAGGATGGACTTGGCCGGGCCTTTCGCGCTATGCTCGCACGGTTTCAGAAACCGTGATCAAAGGTGAATCATGAACGTCGAACAGATGAAAATCGTACTCAAGGAAATCCTCGTCAAAACCGACCTCACTCCCTGCGTCGTCGGCCATCGCGGGGTGGGAAAGACGGCGGGGATTATCCAGGTCTGCCGGGAAATCGGCCGCCGCTACACCTCGCTGCGCCTGGGCCAGATGGAGGTCGGCGACCTCGTCGGCATCCCCTACCGGCAGGCAGAGGTGATGCACTGGTCCCGGCCCAGTTGGTGGCCGACCGCCGATGCTCCCGAGACGATCATACACTGCGACGAGCTCAACCGCGCCCAGCAGGAGGACACCCTGCAGGCGATTTTCCAGTTCGTCGAGCCTCCCGCCGAAGGGCAGTGCCGGGCCCTCCACACCCACCAGCTCGATCCCAAGCACAAGGTGGTGGTATCGATCAATCCCCCCGACGGCACCTATCAGGTGGCGACTCTCGACCGCGCTCTCCTCGACCGGATGGTCATGCTCTACGTCGAGACCGATTATGCCTGCTGGGCCCGTTACGCCAAATCCCGGGAGCTGGACGGCGGCGTGCAGCAGTTTCTCGCCGGCCACCCCCAACTGCTGGCCAAGCAGGGCAGTTCTCTGGATATGCAGATGGAGCCGACGGAGCGGGCCTGGGAGATGGTCAGCGTCTTACGCCGGAATTGCCGTTTCCCCGCCGAACTGGAGATGGAAGTCTATGCCGGGATCGTCGGCAAAGAAGCGGCGATCATGTTTCTGCGCTGGTGCGCCGACCAGCAGGCCCGCCCGGTTCTCGCCCGGGAGGTGTTGGACCGTTGGGATGAGGTCGCCCCGCGTGTTCGCAAGCAGCGGGACGATGCCCAGGCGGTGACCATGAACGACCTGATCACCACGCTTGAAGTCGAGCCGGGGCTTTCGCCGAGCCAGGAAGAGAATCTGGTCGCCTATATTTCCCTTCTCCCCCGCGATATGCGTTTCGCCCTGGTCAAATCCCTGGTCAAAAACCCGCCGGTGGCCAACCTGCTGGTGCAGGACAAATACGATGCGCTCATTCTCGACGCTATCAGCGAAATCAGTCGGGAAGCCTCGTAGCGGCGGTGATTGGTGATTGGTGATGTCCGACGGTCTTAGGGGTCTGGAAAATGCGCTGGTGCGGCTGCTTAAGAGCCACCCCTTTTACGGGCATTTTCTCATCGGCTTTCGCCGGCGGGAAACGGCCGACGGCGCCGCGCTGGGGGTGACCATCGCCAACGGCACGCCGGTGCTCTGCGTCAATCCGGCGCGGCTGGCCGATTTCTCTGCCGAGGAGCAGCGGGCGCTGCTCGAACATCTGATCAAGCATGTCCTCCATCTGCACATGGCGCGGCGCAAGGGGCGCCATCTGCACGACTGGGACATCGCCTGCGATCTTGCCATCAATCCGAGCATCGCGGATCTGCCCCCCCAGGCCGCTCTTCCCGGGAAACTCAAGCTCGAAGAAGGCCTGGCGGCGGAGGAATACTATCGCTTGCTCCGTCGGCGCTTCGATACCGGCAATCTCGAAGGGCAGGGGCTGGGGGATGCCTCCGTTGACGCCGGCCAGGGGAGCGGCATGGGGGAGGACGCGCCTTTGCCCGAAGCGGCGGCGGAGCTTGCCACCATCGACGACCATGAGGTCTGGGCCGAGGCGGACAGCACCCCCGAGTCCCTGGCCGAGGAGGTGGTGCGGAGCCTGACCCGGGAGGCCTACCGCAAGAGCGGCGGCGAAGTGCCCGGCGACCTGCGCCCGCTGATCGAGGGGTTGTTGGCGCCGTCGCCGATCCCCTGGAAACAGGTGCTGCGCCAGTTCGTCGCCGCCGCCGGCCGGGTCGGCCGCCGCTCCACCTGGAAGCGGGAACACCGGCGTTTCGTCCATGAAACCCCGGGTATCCGCAAGCGCCAGCGGTTGAATCTGCTCATCGGCGTCGACGTCAGCGACTCGACCAATCAGCAGGACTTGCGCGAAACCTTCGCCCGGGAGCTGGTGCAGATCGCCCGGGGGCGGGAAAGCCGCCTGACCGTCCTTTATGCCGGCAGCCGCATCCAGCGTATCGACAGCTTTCGCGGGGCACCCGAGGTGGTGGAAGTCTTCGCGGGCGGGGGCTTCACCGACCTGCGCCCGGTCTTCGACTACGCCCGCGCCATGCAGCAGCGCCCGGCGGCGGTCATCTATCTCACCGACGGCATCGGCCCAGCTCCCGAAACCATGGCGTTTCCCACCCTTTGGGTATTGACCCGTGACGGCGAAAAACCGGTGGAGTGGGGTGTCGAGCTGCGGCTTGATGTCTGACAATTGTCGTAAGGAGGTTTCATCATGGAACAACCCAAGCCGATGACCGAGGAGACGGTGCGGCGGATGTTGGAGGAGGCGGGGGCGCGGGTCGCGTCCCGGGGAGGGCGCACGGAGAGCTACGGCGCTCCCCGGGAGTTTTCATTCGAGGTCAAGGGTGCCTTCGCCAACGGGCTGATGCTGCATGTGGTCGCTCGCCAGTTCAATTATCGGGAGGCCTGGGAGGAGCAGGGGCGGGTCAACGATCTGGTGGATGTTTCCTTGCTGCGGGATGGGCGTTTTTCGAGCCTGCCCAAGGGCCATGACTACTTTCAGGGGCGGGACAGCGAGGAGGGGCTGGATGAAGCAGCCCTGGCCGCGCTCATTGCCTGTGTTCGCGACCTTAATCCGAAGATTTTCCTGCTGCAGAAACTGACGGGGGACCTGTAACGGTCCCCTTTTTGAGTGGCAGAGGGTTGGGGAGGCGCGTCGTCGTCAATCGATGTGGTGCAGCTCGTCGTGTACTTTTTCCGCGTCGCCGGTATTCAGCTCCATCAGGCGGATGAGATGGCCGAAGCTCTCCGGATCGCTCTCGGTGAAACGCAGGCCGACAGTGCTCTCAAAGGCGTGGACCACTTCACCTTCGAATTCCAGGTTCAGATCCTTGGAGAGGGGGAGCTTGAGGCGACAATGGCTTTTCAACCCGGGGGCGTTGGGGGCATCGAGCAAAATTTTCGCACCATTCAGGGAGAGGTCGTGCAACGCCCCTTTATAGGTATGACCTTCTACGCTGAGGCTGACGATGGCGCCAAAGGGAATGCGGCCGAACCTGCGCTTTTCCTGCATGAACATCTCCTTTCGGGTTCATCGGCTAAGGGTTTTTACTGAAAATAACTTATTTAAGTTCTGGGAATCCAGTCATTTTATCGGCTTTCGTTGTTTGCGTGGGCGTCGGTTCGGGCCGGGCCTTTGACCATGTCGGTATTTTGGCGCAAAACGGACTTCTTGGCTAACAGCATCGCGACAACTTTCGGGAGGCGCTCCATGGGTTCGTGGAAAAAACTGCTGCAACTGCTTGAAGACCCCGCCGTCGTGGGGGAACTTCCGGAACATCTCATTTCCGGCCTGCGCGCCGTCGCCGCGCAGCCGGAGATATATTCCCGGCACGAGGAACTGGTCGACAAACTCGTCGGGCAGCTCGTCTCTTTTGACCTCTACGCCGGGGTCGGCTGCTTTTGCGACAGCGCCAGCGCCGCCGATATCCAAAAAACTTTGCAAGAA
>CALJLX010000167.1 GCA_937982495.1 uncultured Desulfuromonas sp. | reverse complement strand
AGATGGTGATTCGTGACTGGAGTTCAGACGTGTGCTCTTCCGATCTGACATCTTCAGGGCCAAGTTCCACTCCCATGCTTGCCGCTTCGAGAGGCGAACGACCGCTGTAGCAGGTCGCGGGATCGTAGCCGAAGACAGAGAGGTTGGCGACGTCGCTGCCGGGATGAAAGCCCTGAGGAACGGTTTCCATCAGGCCGATCTCCCCCTTTTGGGCCAAAGCGTCCATATTCGGGGTCTGGGCATGTTCCAGGGGCGTCCGTCCGGAGAGCTCCTCCAGGGGTTCATCGGCCATGCCGTCCCCTAATAAAACGATATATTTCATGATCTCCTCGTGATGAGATGGTTTTCCGGCCTGGCCATGGATCAGCCCCGGGGATGATGTCGCTCGTGAATCCGGCGCAAGCGTTCCCGGGTCACCTGGGTGTAGATCTGGGTAGTGGAAATGTCCACATGACCGAGCAGGGTCTGCACCGAGCGCAGATCCGCCCCGTTTTCCAGTAGATGGGTGGCGAAGGAATGGCGCAGGGTATGGGGGGAAATATCCTTGATAATCCGGGCCTCGGCGGCGCGGCGCTTAATAATCTTCCAGAAGCCCTGCCGTGTCAACCCCTTGCCGGCGCGGTTGAGAAAAATCCGGGGGTCGTTGCCGCTCCCCGCCAGCAGCGGACGGCCGTCGGCCAGATAGAGGCGCAGTTCATCGCTCGCTATTTCGCCGAGGGGAACGATGCGCTGTTTGCTCCCCTTGCCGAAGACCCGCACATAACCCACATCCAGTTGCAGATCGCTAAGACGCAGGCCCACCAGCTCAGAAACCCGCAGGCCGGTAGCGTAGAGCGTTTCCAGCATCGCCCGGTCGCGGCGATCGCGGGGCTCGATCCCGGCCGGGGCCGCGAGCAGGCGCTCGACCTCGGCGGGGGAAAGGGCATGGGGGAGGAGGCGCGGGGATTTCGGAGCTTCGATCAGCGCGGCGGGATTGGTCGCCGTCACCCCCTCGGCGAAGAGGAACTTGTGGAACATGCGCACGGCGGTGAGTTTGCGCGCCCGGCTGCGCGGCGCCAACCCGCTTTCCCGCAAATGTCCGAGATAGCCCAGGATCGCCGTCGGCGTCACCGCCTCGGGCGCGCGGATGCCGAGTCCGGCAAGAAACTCCAGGTAACGGGCGAGATCCCGCCCGTAGGCGTCGAGGGTGTGAGCGGAAAGACCCTTTTCCACCAGCAGCAGGTTGAGGAATTGATCGAGACGGGCGTCCATGTTCTAGGCGGTCACTTTTTCATCCGCTTCCAGCTCCTCCAGTCCCGCCAGCAGCCGTCCGCGAATTTCCTCCAGCTTCTCCGGAGCGGTCACCTTGTGCCCGAAGATATCCTGCACATAGAAGGTGTCGGAAACCTGATCGACCTTGGTGGAAATTTTCGATACGCCGATATAAAGCCCCAGTTCCTTGATGGCTTTGGTGATCTGATAGAGCACCCCGACCCGATCCTGGGCGTAGATGTCGATCACGGTGTACTCGTCGGAGACTTCGTTGTCGGTCTCCACCCGGTTGTTGAACTTGGGCCGGGGACGGGAGGGAGGCAGGTTCGAACGGTGGCGCTTGCGTACCAGTTCGTCGACCCGCACCCGTCCCTGGATAACCGCTTCGAGCTCTTCCTCGACCTTGCGCCACTTGTCGGAACTCTCCACCAGATCGCCGGCGGCGCCGCTGACCTGCAAGACATCGATGGCGATGCCGTTATTGAGGGTGTTGATCTGGGCGCCGAGGATGTTGATGCCGTTGGCGGCAAGAACCCCGGCGATTTTTGAGAAGAGTCCGGGGATATCGAGGGTCGAGATGGAGAGCTGGGTATAGCTGCCCTCGGGTTCCTGCTCCACCTTCAGCGCCAGGGTGCGGTTTTTACGACTGAAAGCCAGGCGCAGATGCTCGGCGATGACCGCCGAACGGTTGGAGAGAACATAGCGGGTCGGCATCTCCTTCAAGGCATCCTGCACGGCGCGCTTGCCGAATTCGTCCTCAAGCAGCCCCACCACCTTGCGCTTGCGGTTGCGGACCTTTTCCGAGCGCTGTTCGAGCTGGAAGTTGCCCCGTTCCAGCACCTGATAGGTCTTCTCGTAGAGTTCCTTGAGCAGAAATCCCTTCCAGTCGGACCAGACGTCGGGACCGACCGCCCGCAGGTCGGCGAAGGTCAGCAGGTAGAGCATATTGAGGTTTTCGCTCATGCCCATGGTTTGGGCGAACTGCATGATCAGCTTGTCGTCGTGCAGATCCCGACGCTGGGCGATATGGGACATGTCGAGGTGGCGGCGCACCAGAAATTCGAGGCGGGCGCTGTCTTCCTTGTTCAGACCCATGCGCCGGGCGAGGGTCGGGATCATGTCGGCCCCCTTGTTGCAGTGATCCCGCCCTTCCCCCTTGCCGATGTCGTGCAGCAGTACCGCCAAGAGCAGCAACCCGCGCTTTTCGATATCCCCGGCGACCTTGGTCAGCAGGGGCGCCGACTCCCGGTATTCGCCGAGCCAAAGCTTGGCGATCTCTTCCACGGCGAAGAGGCTGTGAACATCCACCGTGTAGATGTGATAGGCGTCGTACTGCACCTTGCAGAAAATCCGTCCGAACTCGGGGATGAAGCGGTTGAGAAACTGCAGGTGGTGCATGTCCTTGAGGGTGGCCACCAGCCCCTGGGGATGGCGCAATATTTCGAGAAAATCCTCGTTGATCGCCCGGCTCCGCCGCACCCGGTCATTGATGTGCTGGAGGTTCTCGCGAATCAGCGCTTTAACGTTGACGCTGAGCTTGACCCCGTGGCGCTGGGAAAGCAAAAAGGCGCGCATCATCCGCGCCGGATCCTTTTCGAAAATATCCCCCTGGCTCACCTGCAATTCGCCATGGAGGATGAAAAAACCCGGTTCGACGGCGCGCCGGGTGAAGTAACCGAAGATCCCGGTTTTCGGTTCGCTGCCGCGCACCGCCTTGCCGAGCAGGCTCGAGGCGATATGTTCGGTCTCGGTGGCGTGGGCATAAAAGCTCTGCATGAACTTCTCCACCGCCAATCCGTTACGGTCATCCTCGAATTCGAAAAAGCGGGCAAGCTTTTCCTGCTTGTCGAAATGCAGCTGCTCGTTCTTGCGCGGCGACAGGTAATGGAGTTCGTTGCGCACCCGCCAGAGATAATCGAGGGCCGCCTCGTAGGCCTCACCCTCCTGCTCGCTGATCACTCCCTTGATGATCAGATCCCGCAGGGAACGGGCCTTGAACTTGACCCGCGCCACCCAGAGGGCGGTCTGCAGGTCGCGCAGTCCCCCTTCCCCCTCCTTGATATTGGGTTCAAGGAGATAGACGGAGGAGCCGTACTTGCGCAGGCGCTGTTCGTTTTCCTGAAGCTTTTCGCGGATGAAGGCGCGGCTGTCCTGGCTCAGGATTTTCTGATAGACCTTGCGGTCGTAGTCGGCATAGAGCTCTTCGTCGCCAACCAGAAAGCGGGAATCGAGCAGGGCGGTCCGCGCCGTGACATCCTGGGCCGCCATGTCCAGGCAGTCCTGTTCGGTGCGCACGCTGTGCCCGGGGGGCAGGCCGAGATCCCAGAGCAGGTAGAGGAAGCGTTCGGAGAGGAGTTCGGCGAAAGAGCGGCCCTTGCCGCTGTAATAGAACATCAGGTCGATGTCCGAATGGGGATTGAGTTCCCCCCGGCCATAGCCGCCGATGGCGATGAGCGCGCAGGCGCCGACTTCGGCCGGCGGCACGTCGGCGAGAATGCTGCGATAGAGGTTTCGCAACAGGGTGTCGACCATGGAAGTGAGGCTGCCGACAACCTGCCGGCCCGAGGCCCTGCCTTCATGTTCGGCACGAATGCGCGGACGATGATAATCGAGATAGGCGCGACCGGCGGCGAGGAGCAACCGGCGGCGCTCCTCGTAGGGGATGGCCGGACTGGTCAGCAGTTCCCGGGAAAAGAAGGGTTCCGTGCGATCATCGGAGTCGTAGGTCATTTGCTGGCCACCTGTTTGAGAGCCGAGGCGTAGTTGCGCACCCCCTTGACGATGGCGGCGCTGGTCTGCTGTTGAAACTCGCGGCTGGCGAGACGGGATTCTTCCCGCTGATGGCTGATGAAGGCCGCTTCCACCAGAACCGAGGGCATGGTGGCGCCGACCAGCACATAAAAGGGGCCTTGCTTCACCCCCAGGTCACGCACATCCGGATATTCACGCTTCAGGTCGCGAACCAGGGATTGCTGGATTTCCGCGGCCAGGCGGCTCGACTCGTTGATCTTGGCGTTGGCCATGAGATCGAAGAGGATCAGTTCGAGATCGCCGACCTGCTTGAGGGAGGTGCCGTTTTCCCGAGCCGCCACGGCGGCGGCCTTGTCGTTCTTGGAAAAGTTCAGATAGTAGGTTTCCACCCCATAGGCGCTCTTGTTGTGGCTGGCGTTGGCATGGACGGAGATGAAGAGATCGGCGCCGACCTTGTTGGCGATGGCGGTGCGCTCTTCCAGGGGAATAAAGACGTCGCGGTCGCGGGTCAAAATGACCTGGCAACCCAACTCCCGCTCCAGTTCGGTTTTGAGCAGCTTGGCCATGGCCAGGGTGATGTTTTTTTCCTTGAGTCCCGAAGGACCGACGGCGCCGGGATCCTTGCCGCCGTGACCGGCATCGACGACGATACGCCGCAGCCCGGCCGCCGGACCGGAGATGGACGCCTTGCGCGGAACCTCCACCGGCTCCTTCGCGACCGGCGGCAAGATCTTCGCCGGCGGAGGAGACGGCTTTTCTTCCGCCGGCGGAGCGGCGTAAAGTTCCGGCCCGGGCGCGGCACTCAGAACCGCTTGTTCGTCGCCGTAGACATCGACGACGATGCGATAGGGATCGGGCAGGGTAAAGGCCTTGTAGCTATGATAGGCGACCAGATCAAGAACGACGCGCATGGTCGTGGGATCGAAACGGGCGGCGCGGACCTGACGCAGCAGGCCATCCTGGACCTGGGTTTTCTCCACCAGATTCGCCGCCGGCCTGATTTTTTTGATGTCGAGATAAATGCGCGGCGGCAGGCCGGACTTGGCATCGCCCGGGAGGACGTTGGCGCTAAATTCCGGAGTTCCCTCCAGATCGACGACGATGCGGGTATAACCGGGCTTGGACCAATGGCGCACCCCGGTCAGCAGAGCCTCCCCGGCGGCCGCTTGCACGGCAGGGGAAGTAACGGCGGGAACGTTTTCGGCGGAATCGAGCGCGGGAGGCGCCGCCGACTTCTCCGGGGAGACTTCCACAGGAGGGGCCGGTGCGGGGGGGGGCGTCGCCGACGGCGGCGGCGCGAAGGCGATCAACGCCACCGCCCGGCTGCGCGCCTGGAGAAACATATCCCCCTCGGGATAGCGCTCGACCACCGCCTGATAGCGCAGGTAAGCCAAATCCTTCTGTTCAAGGAGCGTTTCGTAAATGCCGCCCGCGGCGAAAAGGGCGTCATCGGCCAGGGACGAGGCGGGATAGTTTTCGGCCAGCCGTTCGTACAGTTGAACGGCGGCACCGGCATCCCCGGGATTGCGGGAGATGTCGTAAAGTTCGCGGGTGGCCCGGGCCGCCAGGAAGAGGCCGTCGGCAGCACGCGCGCCTTGCGGATGGCTATCCGCGACCGCCGCGAAGGCCTTGATCACCGTCTCCCACTGGTCGCGGTGAAGCTTCTTCTGGGGGGAATCGACGAGCCGGGCATAACTTTCCTTGGTCTTGCCGTAGGCCGCCTCGGAGGCATCCCCGAAAACCGGCGCCGGGAGCAACGCGAAACAAAGCAGAAGAGCTGAAAACAACAATCTCATGTATTACACCAGAGCTTTGAGTTCATCGAGAAGATTCAGGGCCTGCAAGGGAGTCAGGCACTGCACGTCGAGTTCCGCCAGGCGTTGCCGCAGGGGGTCGGCGGCACTGTCGAAGAGGGAAAGCTGGGGGGATTGCGGCGCCTTTTTCCGCCCCTTGCCCCGGGCCAGGCGCGGCTCCCCTTCCCGCTCGAATTCCCCCGATTCGAGATTTTTCAGCACCTCGCGGGCGCGCTCGATGACTTCCCGGGGGAGTCCGGCGAGGCGGGCGACCTGGATACCGTAGGAATGGCTGGCCCCACCCTTGACGATCTTGCGCAGGAAGATAATCTGCTCGTTCCATTCCTTGACGGCGATGTTGTAATTCCGTACCCGCTCGCGGGTCAGGGCGAGATCGATCAGCTCGTGATAGTGGGTGGCGAAGAGGGTCTTGGCCGCCGTCTCGGGAACGTCGTGGAGATATTCGGCCACCGCCCAGGCGATGCTGAGGCCGTCGAAGGTCGAGGTGCCCCGGCCGATCTCATCGAGGACGATGAGGCTGCGGGGGGTGGCGTGACGGAGGATGTTGGCCGCCTCGGTCATTTCCACCATAAACGTCGACTGGCCCCGGGCCAGGTTGTCGCTCGCCCCGACCCGGGTGAAGATGCGGTCGACCACGCCGATGCGGGCGGCCTTGGCCGGCACCAGGCTGCCCATCTGCGCCAGCAGCACGATCAGCGCCGTCTGGCGCATGAAGGTCGACTTGCCCGCCATGTTCGGCCCGGTGATGATGAGGATCTGGTTTTCGCGGGTGTCCATGAGCAGGTCGTTGGCGACGAAGCGCTCGGACAGACTCATCGCCTCGATCACCGGATGCCGCCCCTCGCGAATCTCCAGATCGCCGCTCTCATCCATCTCCGGCCGCACGTAATCCCGTTCATGAGCGAGTTCGGCCAGCGCCGCGAAGACGTCGAGCTCGGCGAGGGCGGCGGCAGTCGCCTGGATGCGCGCCCCCTCGGCCGCCGCCTGTTGACGAAGCCCCTGGAAGAGATCGAATTCAAGCTGGGTCAGGCGTTCCTCGGCCCCCAGCACCTTTTCCTCGTACTCCTTCAGGGCCGGGGTGATATAGCGTTCGGCGTTGGCCAGGGTCTGGCGCCGCTGGTAGTCCTCGGGCACCCGGGCAAGGTGGCTGCGGGTGATTTCGATATAATAACCGAAGACCTTGTTGAAGCGCACCTTGAGCGAGGAGATACCGGTGCGCTCTTTCTCCTGGCTTTCCAGGCGGGCGATCCAGCCCTTCCCCTCGCGGCTGACGGCGCGCAGTTCATCCAGTTCGGCGTTGAAACCGTCGCGGATGATCCCCCCGTCGCGCAGGACAAAAGGCGGATCGTCGACAATCCCGG
>CALJLX010000166.1 GCA_937982495.1 uncultured Desulfuromonas sp. | reverse complement strand
CGGTGCGCAAGTTGCCTCTAATCAAACCCATGACCCCAACGAAGATCTGGGTTTCCCGCCCTCCCCCGTCGAGGCGTCCACTATGGGCAGGGCCATCCCGCTGTAGTCGACGAAAAACTTGTCACCGGCACGGTGCTCCTGACGCATGGAACGATCCAGCTTCTTGCGCCATTGCCGATAGAGTTCGCAAAACTGGCTGTACTGGTAACCGGAAGGTTCACCCTCCTTGTACTCCTGCCAGAGCAGCATGAGGGTGAGATGCTTGTGGCGACTCTGTTTAGGCATCACACTGGCCGGGTGGTTCCGGAATGGTGGCCGGAATCGAATCGGAATGCCGGCCGGCTTACCGCCGCAACGGTGGCCGCTTTCCCGTCGGAATCGTGGCCGGATTCGCCCGGAATACGAAACTGCCAACCCTCATCTTGAACCTCCACCTCCAGCAACCGTCACAGGACTATAGTCGACTTGATAGATGTCAAAAGATACAGAAGGACGATAAATCTTTTCAAATATCTTCAGCTGATCGTGTAGACGATCACCGATATAGGCGGCCATTCTATTGACCAAGCTGACCTGTGTCCCATAAGGGACTATTTTGATTGAAAAATATTTTTCGTCGTCGAACATATTCGGACTTGGTGATTTCTTCTTTTTTCTTACTCATGCGTCCCCCTTTCTGGATTCCGGATAATAAAAATCTCTTTCGCATGTCTCACATCGCAGGCATAGGATACCATCCCACCTCGAAGGCCTGACTGCGAAAAAGCGCCTTTAAAGCCCGTTCTCGTCTTACCAGATCAGCCAGCCTCAAATCCATCGACAAAGACAGAGGGTCCGATGGTCTTCACGGGTTCCCGCAGTGGGGGCCGACAATCAGGTTCAAATCGCACCACGCAAGGCCATAGACAACGGGTAGCATAAAGCGACCGGGGAGACCAGGACGGCGGCTCCACGCTGCTGTTCTTCCTTCAACTTCACAATCCGACAGGGGGTGCAATGTGCCAAGGGATACCGTTAAAAATCACGGCAGGGGAAATCTGCCGCCCCCTCAAAAGGAAAGGCCCCGACACCATGCCGGGGCCTTTGTCTTGAAGGGCATCAAGACGAACGAATGTTCAGCATAACCGAATTCGCCGCTTCCGCGCAAACCCAACGGCTGGAAGGTCGAAGCCGAATAAATCCATGCTATGCTCGTTATGGATCCCCCACACACCTCGGAGGACCTCCCATGTGCGGCCGCTTTTGCATCATCTTCAGTTACGACGAACTGCTCGCCTATTTCAACCTGGTGACAGGGAAAGTTGAACCCCGCTACAAGGTCGCCCCCTCCCAGGATATTCCTGTGGTACGGATGGAAGAAGGCTTGCGCACTCTCGCCTCCCTCCGTTGGGGCCTGGTGCCTTCCTGGTCGAAGGAGCCCGCCCCCGGGTTCAGCACGATCAACGCCCGTTCCGAAACGGCCCACACCTCCCCGGCCTTCCGTTCCGCTTTCCGCCACCGCCGCTGCCTGATCCCGGCCAGCGGCTTTTTCGAGTGGGTGCGCGATGGCAAGCAGAAACAGCCCTGGTACATCCACCGCAAGGACGGTCGGCCCCTGGCCTTCGCCGGTCTGTGGGAGCACTGGAGCAACCGGGACGGCTCGCAAACGCTCGAATCCTGCGCCATCCTCACCACCGCCGCCAACGCCACCGTCGCCGCCCTGCATGATCGGATGCCGGTGATCCTGGAACCGGGCGATTTCGATCTCTGGCTCGACCCGGCGGAGCAGAACCACGACCGGCTCGCCCCGCTCCTGCGCCCCGCCGGCAACGATCTGCTCGCCATGTACCCGGTTTCCCCCTACGTCAACAAACCCGCCAACGAAGGGCCGGAGTGCATCGCGCCGCGGGATCCTCTATTGTTTGGACAAGAAAACAGTGAACCCCGATAGCACAAAGGAAATGATTTCCGGCTCAGAACCATCCACGGGGAAAGGTCGATATCAACAATCCCGCCCTCTGCTGACTGCTCCGTCAATCCGACACTCCTTGTCGCTTTCCCTGCTTATTCTGTCCCGAGACACCGGGGTCAAACCGCCGTGGTTGACTCGGAAGACCGGAGAAGAGCCGCCATGA
>CALJLX010000165.1 GCA_937982495.1 uncultured Desulfuromonas sp. | reverse complement strand
AGGGGCGCACCGATGTGCACCCAACCGTCGCAAATTGCGAACTCTCCCCTGGGCGACCCATGGGTCGCCCCTACGCCTCGAATAAACCTCAACTCTTTCCTTAATCCGTCCCTAACATTCAGGAGCCATCATGACCCGGTTGATCAATCACATCGGCATCGCCGTCAAGAGCCTGGAAGCCGCCCTCCCCTTTTATCGCGACGTGCTCGGCATGCCTTTCGAGGGGGTCGAGGAGGTGGCCGAGCAGAAGGTGAAAGTGGCCTTTCTCGGCGTGGGGGAAAGTCGCATCGAACTGCTGGAACCGACATCGCCCGATTCTCCCGTGGCGAAATTTCTCGAAAAGAACGGGGAAGGGATCCATCACATCGCCTATCAGGTCGACGACATCGTCGAAACGCTGTCCCGGCTGAAAGCCTCGGGCGTGCGCCTGATCGACGAAAGCCCCCGGCACGGCGCGCACCACAGCCTGATCGCATTTCTGCACCCCAAAGCCACCGGCGGCGTTCTTACCGAAATTTGCCAGCCGGGCTGAAACCTTACCGTCTTTCACTCACAATAATAACGCTGTTTGTTTTTTATTTCACAAATTAAAATAGCAATTCCGGCTACTTAATTAAGATTAGAAGTTTTACCTTGACTTTAAAGCGGATAAAAATATACTGGTCGCCTCTTTGGTAAAACAGCTATTTGCCCTTCCTTTCCCTGGCGAAAAAAGCTGAATCCACAGAGCCGCTTTAGCGATCCCTCAACCCCTTTGAAACGCCGCGATTGACTTGGCAATGGGGATTGCTAGACTGGACGGCGGCAAGTTCGCCTTTTTTCTCGCACCCAAGGGGGATTTACTATGAAAAAAGCTCTGTTGTCGCTTTCTTTTCTGCTCGTGGCCCTGTTCGCCGCGGGTCACGCCTGGGCCGTGGAACCCGGCGCCGCGCCGCCCGATTTTCAACTTGAGGACATCGACGGCATCCCCTTCAAGCTCTCCGACCACAAGGGGGAGTTGATCATCCTCAAACTGGCTACCACCTGGTGCCCCACCTGCGTGCAGCAAAGCAGCGAATTTTCCCAGGCCGCCGAGTATCTGAAAGAGAAGAACGTTCGACTGGTCGAGGTTTACCTTCAGGACTCGGAAAAAATGGTGAAGGAGTACCACAACAAGATCAAATACGACTTCACCCACCACACCATGATCGACGACGGACAGGCGCTCAAAGCCTACAACGTCTACCTGATACCCCGGGTCATTCTCATCGACCGCGACTTCAAGGTCCTGCGCGACGGAAACATTCTCACCGCCGGACAGATCAAGGCCGAATTCGAGAAGGTTCCGGTCGCCAGACAGCCTTAGCGCCACGGACCCAACATCTGTTAATGACCGATTTTTCGTTGACGTTCAGCAACAGTGTGGCAAAAAGAGCACAGTAAAAAAATCGCCGAAAACCTTTCCACTGAATACGACACAAGGAGAATATTCGAATAATTTCAAGCATCTGGAAACTTTTCTTGAAGTTTTTTCGAGTTTTTTTGAATTGGCATTCTCCTTGCGAATAAAAGGGTGTTCGTTTTATCCGCTCAAGGTTTCAACAGATCGACACCCGTGGAATCCGGTCCAAACATAGACGCTAACGAAGGGAGGTGAAAGGTATGAAGAAACTGGTAACTCTGTTGATGGTGACGGTGCTGGCCGTTTCGCTTTCGGCTTGCGCCACGACTAAAGGCGGCACCACCAAGATCAAGTGTCCTGCTTGCGGTTACGAATTCGAAGCTCCGGCAGGGGGTTAGTTCAACCTCGCACGCTGACCGACCAGGCTTTCCGGCGCCTCGCCGGCCGGCCGCACGAACTTTATGATCACTATTCGTATCAGGAGGCAAAAGTGAGCAGATTAACTAAAATCATGGTAGCGCTGCTGGCCTCGACGGCCATCGCCGCCCCGGCCTTCGCC
>CALJLX010000164.1 GCA_937982495.1 uncultured Desulfuromonas sp. | reverse complement strand
CGGCAGGGTGAGGCGGATGCTGGTGCCGTGCCCCGGGTCGCTGAGGATGTTGATGGTGCCGTTCAGGGCACTCAGCCGGTCCATGACCACGTTCATGCCGACTCCCCGCCCCGAGGTGGCATCGGCCGTTTCCGCGGTGCTGAACCCGGGCCGGAAGATCATCTGCATCAGTTCGCTGTCGTCCATCGTCGCGTCGTCGGCGATAAAACCCTTTTCCACGGCGCGGCGGCGGACCTTGTCGAGCTGGATGCCGCGTCCGTCATCCTTGATTTCGATTTCGATGGTGTTGCCCTTGCGCCGGGCGCTCATCCAGATGCTGCCGACCTCCGGCTTGCCCCGGCGCAGTCGTTCCTCGGCCGATTCGAAACCATGGGCCACGGCGTTGCGGACGATATGCAGCAGCGGATCGTAGAGACCGTCGAAGACGACCCGGTCGATCGCCGTGTCGCCGCCGGAGACGAGCAATTGCAAAGGTTTTCCCGACTCCCGGGAGAGTTCGCGGATGGTGCGGGTAAAGCGCTGGAAGAGGTTCTCCACGCGCACGGTACGGGCATCGGAGAGGCGCTCCTTCATGGCGACGACCATCCGGTCGAGACCTTCGACCTCGCCGGTGAACCCGCCGAGAAAACCGCTCAGGCCGCGCAGACCTTCGCCGATGTCGCTGGTGATCTCCTGAAGCTTGCGGGAGAAGAGATTGAGTTCGTCGTAACGGTCGAATTCCAGCTCTTCAAAATCATGGACCAGGCTGTCGCCGGTAACGATCCGTTCGGGCATGGCGTAAGCGTAGCGGTCGGCGAAGGAGCCGACCTCCCGCAGCAGGCGCTGTCCGGCGAATTCGATTTCCTCTTTCATGCGTTGCATGACCGTGAGCTGGCTCACCAGGTGGGTTTTGGCCACGGTGATCTCCCCCAGCAGGTTCATCATGTTCTCGAGTTTGTCGGTGCCAAGGCGGATGACCCCGGCGGGAGTTCCCCCCGGGGGCTCTTCCCGAGGCACCGTCCGGCGTTCGAGGCCGGCAAAGGTCGGCTGGGCGGCGCGGCGCTCCGGCGCGGAGGGCGGCGCCGCGGACTTTTCTCCTTGCGCTTCGTCGGTGGGTGCCGACTCCGGTGTCTGCTCGATGGCCGCCAGCAGGCTGTCGACCTGGGGGATGACTCCCTCCGGCTCCGGTTCTCCGGCCATCGCCAGACGGGTCAGCTCGCGAATACGGTCGAGGGCAAAGAGCATGAAGTCGATGCGCTGTCGGCTCACCGTCACCTTGCCGTCGCGAATTGCTTCCATGCAGTCTTCCAGGCGATGACCGATCTGGCTGATCGTGGTGAGTTTGACCAGCCCGGCCGAGCCTTTTAGCGTGTGGGCGGCGCGGAACATTTCGTCGATCACCTCGGCCACCGCCTCCGGCGACTGCTCCATGCGCAGCAGGCCCATTTCCAGCGTGGTGAAATGCTCGTCGGCTTCTTCGAAGAAAAATGTGATGGCGCCGTGCGGAAGAGTGCCCATCAGTTCGTCCTGATTCCGTAACGATGCAGGAAATCCCGCAGGTTGATGGTTTCGCCGGCGAATTCGGGAGCCAGCGCGGGGATGCCGTCGGTGAGAAAGGCCAGCCGGTCTCCCCCCTGTTCGGCAATGACCAGGTGGCGGTTGGCCAGGGGGCGCTGGGAAATCCCGTGGATGGGATCGAGGTCGACCACCGGCATGACCTGACCGCGCAGATTGAGCAGTCCGCGAATGTAGGCCGGTGCCAGAGGCAGGGAAAAGATCTGGGCCAAAGTACCGATTTCGACCATGTCGGCCATGGCTAGGGAGTATGTTTTTCCGGAGACTTCGAAGCGGCAGCAGATGTTGATGAGGGACTTCGCCGTCGTTTCGGCTTCTTCCACGAGGAGGGGCGCGAGGGCTTCGGCGATCTCCTCGATTCCAGCGGCCGGGAGCGCTTTGATCGCGGGCGCGACAGGGGGCGCCGGTTCCGGTGTCGACGGCGGCTCGATGGCCGGAACTTCCTGGGGCGGCGGCGAGGGGGCCGGCGGCGCGGCCGCCGGGTGGGCGGTGCGACGGAAAGGGGCGAAGAGCGCCCGCACTTCTTCGGCGGCCCGGGGATCTTCCACGCCGCCGTCGGCGATCTGTTCCACCTGCCGCTGAAGATGGCCGAGGGCGCCGCGCAGCGCCTCCAGGACCCGCGGTGGGGCGGTACGTCGTTGCCGGAGCAGCGCCGTCAGCAGTTCTTCCATCTGGTCGGAAATATCCCGCACCGTCGGCAGTTTGACCAACGCGGCGGTGCCCTTGATGGTATGGGCGGCGCGATAGGCCTCCTTGATTCCCTGATCCCCGCAGCCTTCGTCGGCCAGAGCCCGGTTCACGAGGGTGAGGCGCTGACCGGTTTCTTCGAGAAAAACCGGCAACAGTTTGCTGGCAATGTCACCCATGGCTTAACGTCCCCGGTATTCTTTGACGCGCAGCAAGCCGACCTGTTTGAGGGAATAGCAGATCCGCTTGACTTCCAGGGCGTCGACCTGGGTGAAGGCGATGAGCTCTTCCAGGGTCTTGTAGCCGTCGATAATGGAGAAGACCTGAAGTTCGCTTTCGCTGAAATCGTAGGATTCGAGAGCGTCCTCGTTGGTGATGAGGCGCATGAAAACCACGCTTTCGTCGCGGAATTCGACGGCGGCCTGCTGCTTTTCATCCTGCCGGCGAAGCCCTTCCATCAGCACGCTGATCAGCGGGATGCGGAAGCTGATGTCCTGTAGGTTGAGGGGCAGCGGCTCGTTTTCGAGAAAGAAGGTGCCGTCCCGGACATCGAGAATGCCACTGAAGGCGTCCTGGGCGTGACGGCGCAGGTAGCCCATCAACTCGTCTTCGGTGAGAATGTTTTTGTGCACCAGAAATTGGCCGATGGGCACGTTGGCCTCCCGGGCCTCCCGCATCAGCGCGTTCAGTTCGGCCGGATCCCCGGAGAGACGGCCGTCGGCGAGCAGCAGGTCGGTGAGGAACTGGTGGGAGACCCCCTTGCGGCTGGCGGCGGCAAAGACGAAGTTGCCGTCCTCGATGAAGATCTCGCCGAAAACCGCGCGGGAAAAGACCGTCAGTCGCCCGGTGAGGCGGGAGTTGTAGGCGAAGTTGATGACATCGGGCAGGGGGATCCGCTCCAGGTTGCCGGAAAAGACCAGGGTTTTTTTCGCGACCAGCCCCGTTTCGTAAAGGGTGTCGGAAAAAATGTTTTTGATCAGCAGCGGAAAGTCGCGGTGAAAATATTGGCGGATAAGTTTGTCGAAACGCTCCTGGAAGGCATCGAGCACCTCTTCCGTGGGGGGCGCGCCCTGGTCGGCCGGGTTGTCAACCCCCTTCGCGGCTTGAGGTTGCTGAGTGGCGAGGACCTCGTCGAGCTTCTTGATGAGATCTTCCGGTTCGAAGGGTTTGGTGAAGTAATGCAGAACGCCGAATTCCTTCTCGAAGGACTGTCCGACCGTCTCCCCCTGGGAGGAGATGAGGATAAGTGGAATGTCCTTCATGGCGCTGTCGGAACGCAGGGCCTTGCAGAAGGCATGGCCATTCATCTTCGGCATGACGTAG
>CALJLX010000163.1 GCA_937982495.1 uncultured Desulfuromonas sp. | reverse complement strand
GGTAGATATTGTCGTTATACTCCTGGCGCAGGGAGAAGGACGGAGTCGCCCGGAACTCGGCCCAGCCCGCACCGGGGGCAAAGAGTCCGGCCAGCAGCAGAATCACGGCCGATTTCGAAAAATTCAACATCATCGCACCTCTTCGACATTTAATCGGATTACCGCCTATTTGTACCCGTAATAGCCGTAGTAGCCGTACTTACCGCCGCTGTGCACCTGGCTGACTCCATTGCAGACCACCCCGAGCAGGTTGTGGTTCTTGAGCAGACCAAGGGCTTTGGTGGCCTTGTCCATGGAGGTGTAGCCCTCGCGTACCACGAAGAGAACGCCGCCGACCGCGCCGGCGATGAACTGGGGCTCGGCGAAGGGCAAGAGCGGCGTGGTGTCGACGATCACGTAACGGTCGGGATAACGGTTCTTGATTTCGAGCAGCAGGTTCTGCATGCGGTTGGAGGAGAAGAGTTCGACCGGATTGGGCACCATCCGCCCGGCCGGGAGGATGGAAAGCTTGCCGATGCCGGTCTTGACCAGCACCTCGCCGACATCGATGCCATCGAGGACGCAGTCGGTGAGCCCGACGTGGGCCTCCATCTCCATATACTTCATGATGGTCGGGCGGCGGATATCCGCTTCCACCAGAAGCACGGTATGGTCGAATTCCTGGGCCAAGGTGATGGCCAGGTTGATGGAGGTGAGGGTCTTGCCCTCGCCGCCGATGGCGCTGGTGACCATCAGCGACTTGTCGAAGCGGCCGAGTTGGGCAAGCTTGACGATGGACGACTTGAGCTTGCGGTACTGCTCGGAGGCCGGACCGGTCTCGCCGGTGGCGGTGACCAGGAAGGGATTGCGGATCACCGGCGGCGGCACGCTGGCAAAGACTTCGTGGCGGACTTCGTAATGGCCCTGCTCTCGCGCGGCGGCGGCTCCGGGAGTGACGACCTCCTCAACCTTCGGCGCGGTCTGCACCGGTTCGACGGAAGGTTCGGGCGAAACGGGAGCGACAGCCTGACGTTTTTTGGCGGCCAGTTCGATGGCCTTTTCAATGCGACTCATGAAAACCTCGTCTATACAAACGGAATCCCCTTGGACCGGGGTCTAACGGATCATCCCCACCACATCAGTCACCAGCTTATCCAAATGGAAGTAACCGATGGCCCGATCGACCAGGGTCAGGCCCAACAGATCATGCCCCATCATGCTGCCGATAAAAAGGAGGCAGAGCCCGCCATAGGCATAAACGGTCAGATCCTTGCGTCGCGTCATTTTGGCATCGGCCTCGCTGTACATGAGAGGGATTTCCGCGAGAACGGTCATGCCCATGGCCCGCAGGGCATCCACATCCTTAACGCTGTCATCCAGCTTTTCGAAGACCACCACGGCGGCCAGCCCGGCACCGAGCCCGGCGAAGAGCCCCATCAGCATCATCACCACCCGTTTCATGCCGACGGGGATAATCGGCAGGATCGCCGGATCGACGATGCGGAAGGTCGTCGCCTTGTCGGCGACCTCCAGCTGCTTCGACACCTCGGAGACGCCGGCCCGCTCGAGTAATGTTTCGTAGACGTTGCGGTTCATCGCCCGCTCCCGCTCCATGTCGGCGAGAACCTTTTTGTCCTCGGGGAAGTTGGCGAGAATGCGTTTATCGTTCTCAACCTGGCCCAGCAGTTCGTTCTCCCGGGCCATCAAGGCATTGAGCTCGGACTGAGTGCTGTTCATGCGCATCCGCAGGTCGACGAAGATCGGATCTTCCAGGGGGTTGAAGGCTTCCTGCACGGGCGGTGCCTCGACCGTTTCGGTCTGCTGGCGCTTCTCCAGTTCGGCGATCTGTTCCCGCAGCTTGACCACGGCGGGATATTGCTCATTGTAAACCAGGAGCAGTTCATCGATCTTGGCCTGCAGGGCGGCGATGCGTCCATCCCCCGCCGAGACGTTCATGTCGAAGAGAGCGCTCCCCCCGGAAGAGGCCATCGACTGCATCATCTTGAGCTGTTCGCCGATGGTCTTGATGGTGGCGAGCATCTCGTTTTTTTTGACGCGCAAGCCCTTCAGTTCCTCTTCGACCAATTTTATTTCCTCAATGATCGAAGCTTCGGACACCGAAGAAAAAATCCCGGTTTTCTTCCGGAACTCGTTGATTTCGTCCTCGATGGCATCGAGTTTGTTCTTATAGAAGGTGACCTGCTCGGAAATGAAGCGGCTCGCGCCGAAGGATTCCTCGCGCTTGGCCGCCAGATTCTCCTCGACGTAGGTGCCGACCAAGGCATTAATGTAGTTCTTGGCGAATTCGGGGTTGGGGTCGACGATCGACACAAAAAACAGATCATCCCCCCGCAAACTGATCTTGGTTTCGGTCTGGCAGTACTTGATCAGCGCTTCGAACTCCTGGGGGTTGGCGACCTTGACATCCATATCCAGGTCTTTCAAGACCCGCAATATCATGTCGCGACTGAGCATGTGATAGCGCAGCACCCGAATCCTGTCTCCCATGGACGGAGAGACAGTCAGCCCCTTCATCAGGCTGTTGATGACGTTTTTTTCTATGAAGACGGTGCTTTTCGCTTCGTATTGCTTGGGGACAAAAAAACTTCCCGCCACGATCAGCGCCGCGAGGGTGCCGGCGACCAGGATAAAGAGATAACGCCGGTTGTAGAGGGCGTGCAGATATTTTTTGATCTGGAGAATC
>CALJLX010000162.1 GCA_937982495.1 uncultured Desulfuromonas sp. | reverse complement strand
ATACGGCGACCACCTAGATATACACTCTTTCCCTACACGACGCTCTTCCGATCTACCTGGGCGATGTTTGGGTCGGTACCGGCCTTGAAGGTCAGGTTGATCGCCACGGCGCCGGCCGAATCGCTGGTCGAAGACATGTAGATGAGGTTGTCGATGCCGTTGAGTTTCTGCTCGATGACCTGGGTGACCGTATCCTGCACGGTCTGGGCGGAGGCCCCGGGATACATGGCGTTGATGCTGATCTGCGGCGGGGCGATGGGGGGATACTGGGAGACCGGCAGGGTTTTGAGCGCCAGCAGTCCCGCCAGCATGACCATGATGGCGAGAACCCAGGCGAATATCGGTCTGTTTATGAAAAACCGGGACATGGGGAAAACTCCTTGAAAATATTGAAACTAAAAGCTAAGGCCGCCGCGCTCCATCCTTGCTAAAAATAGGGCAAGGGGAGGACTATTCCTTTTCCTCGGCCGCCGGCGCCGGCGGCGCTTCCTCCGCGGTTTCCCCGAAAATATAGGTTTTCACTGGCGTACCCGGCCGGGCTTTCTGGAGGCCTTCAAGGATCACCCGGTCGCCGGGGAGCAATCCACCGGAAACCAGCCATTGCTCACCCACCGTGCGGACGACCTGGATGACGCGCGGTTCAACCTTCTCTTCGCCATTGACGGTCATGACCGGGGCGTTCCCGGCGGGGTTGCGGTTCACCCCCCGCTGCGGCACCAGGATCGCTTCATCGTTGACGCCTTCGGTGACAATCGCACGCACGAACATGCCGGGGAGGAGCAGATGGTCGGGATTGGGGAAGATCGCCCGCAGCGTGACCGAGCCGGTGCTCTGGTCGACGGTGACTTCCGAAAACTTCAATTCCCCGGCCAGCGGGTAGGCGGTGCCGTCTTCCAGTAGCAGGTCGACCTTGGCCCGATCCCCCTCGCGCAGCAGGCCACTGTCGATGTTCCGTTTCAGATTGAGCAGTTCGGCGGTGGTCTGGACGACATCGACGTAAATGGTGTCGAGCTGCTGAATGACGGCCAGGGGCTGGGCTTGCCCGGTGGTGACGAGGGCGCCGTCGGTCACGGAGGAACGGCCGATACGCCCGGAAATCGGTGCCTTGACCGTGGTGTAATCGAGATTGATACGCGCCGTCTGCAGGGCCGCCTTGGCCACTTCGATCTCGGCCTCGGCCTGGCGCAGGGCGGCGCTGGTGT
>CALJLX010000161.1 GCA_937982495.1 uncultured Desulfuromonas sp. | reverse complement strand
AATTGATCGCCAACGCGGTCCACTTCGCCTCGCCACGCAAGAGGGGTCCGTTGGTCAAGGTGAACTGCGGCGCCCTGCCTGAAAGCCTGATCGACAGCGAGCTATTCGGCCATGAGAGGGGGGCGTTTACCGGCGCGGTCGCCGAGAGCAGGGGGAGATTCGAGCGGGCCGACGGAGGGACAATCTTTCTGGACGAAATCGGCGAGTTACCGCCCTCGGCGCAGGTGCGGCTGCTGCGGGTGTTGCAGAACCATGAAGTGGAGCGAGTCGGGGGAAAACGCCCGATCCCTGTCGACATCCGGGTGATCGCGGCGACGCACCGCAACCTGCAGAGCATGATGACGGATGGTAGTTTCCGCGAGGATCTCTGGTACCGGCTGAGCGGTTTTCCCATCATCGTGCCGCCGGTGCGGCAGCGCAAGGAGGATATTCCGGCACTTGCCCGCCATTTCCTGGCAGTGAAGAGTAGAGAGCTCGGTCTCGCCGTCCCACCCTCCATTGCGCCGGGGGCATTGCTGCGGTTGATGGATTACGACTGGCCAGGCAATGTGCGGGAACTGGAGAATCTGGTTGAGCGCGAGTTGATCCGGCACCGCGGTGGACCGCTGACCTTCGATACGATATTGCCAAGAGGGGAGGAGAAAACGAAGGCGGTCCCCCTATACAGCGGAGCCGGGTCTCACCTTCCGCTGAACCTTGACGAAGCGATGACGGCACATATCAGCGAGGTGCTGAAGCTTACCAAGGGGAAAATTCACGGTCCCGGCGGCGCAGCGGAGTTGCTTGGAGTGAACCCAAACACCCTGCGCTGGCGCCTCGACAAGCTTGGCATCAGCTACCGCCGCCGGGATCGAGACAAAACCTGAAACTGGCCGTCGGTGGGATGAAGCTGATGCCACAATGCCGGTAATTTCGGTTCGCGAGGATCTCCTTGATGCGGCTTTCCATCGACCGTTCCTTGATCAGCTCCCGCTCGAACTCGCCGATCGCGGCAAGAAAGTTGAACTGAAGCCAGGTTTTTTTGATATGTTTGTATTGACCCGTCTATAGGTTCATACTTTAGAATAAAATTGTCATGGCCGTGGCAGAGGGATAAACCAACTTTAGGGAGAATAATAATGCAGAAGAATGTGAATAAAGAAGACTGGGTTGCAATGTTCAGGGAAATTGGACTTGATGATGAAGCAATGAAAACGTGGCACCAATTGTTCGAGTTACGACACCCGGAAGGTCATGAAGGCTTTCTGAATTGGCTAGGACTCTCATCTGATGAGATTACTAAGATTCGAAATATGTAGTTAACCTTTGAGAGAGTCGGTGGCTGCAAATGTGGTCACCGGCTCCAGTTAATGTGAGACATGAAAACATATTCAATATCACAACTGGCTAATGCCTTTGGGATTTCCAGAAGCACCTTGCTCTATTACGACAGAATAGGAGTGTTTTGTGCCAGCAAAAGAACAGCTTCAGGGTATAGACAATATACAGAGCAAGACCATGAAAAACTAAAGCGTATATGCTTGTTTCGTGGAGCCGGTTTAGCTCTTGCCGAAGTAAAGGGAATGTTTTCGGGTGATTCAAGTCCGAGCATTTCAATCCTTGAAAAACGTCTACGTGACCTTAATAAGGAAATTCTAGAACTGAGAACTCAGCAACATTTAATCACTAGGATGTTGAAAAGCATGACCAGCAGAAATTTCACGCCTGCAATTGACAAGAAGGCATGGGTTGAGATGTTAAAGTCTGCCGGGATGGATGAAGAGGGGATGAAAGCCTGGCACATCGAGTTTGAGAAACGTTCTCCGGACGCTCATTATGATTTATTGCTATCCCTTGGGATTCCTGAGAGTGAAGCACGATGGATTCAAGAATGGTCGCAAGGCACAGGTTAAATATCGTTTCTCACATATCACCAAATTTCGGAAAACAGGAAGGGTGTCACAGAAAACGGAGAGGATTGACGGCAGGGGTCATTTTGGCGGGTGTGACAAAAATGACTGTCACAAAACTGTCACAAAATCGCCACAAACGTAAACAGGGGTTAGCGACGAATCGCTAACCCCTTGATTTTTATGGTGGGCGCAGTAGGGTTCGAACCTACGACCCCTGCCGTGTGAAGGCGGTATCGTAACACATTCTCATATCCACTAATATTGTGTAAAGTTGTTTTATATCGGTAGTTTGTCATGTTTTAATCTTTTTTTGTTTTTCACTTTTTTATACTTAAAACAATTTATCGCAAGAATAGCGATTCTAAACTTTTGACATTTTTTGACCACTGCCTTACCATGGGGCATGCTGAAAAAAGTCGAATGGCATACGCTCCAGGTGGGCGATATCTCCCCTCCGCCGCAGGAGATCCTTCAGTCCTGCAGGATCCCGAGGCCGGAATATATCGTCGACCAAACCGAGGTCGGCCCGAAAAGGCACCCGTCCCTGACCCGAGAGGCGGCCCTCCTGTTGGTGTACCTGCACCCTCCCCTCGTCTGGGGTCGGCAGCATCAGTGTATCGGCGGATTGAGAATCCTCACCCTCGCAGCCCCCTTTCTCCAGCCGGAGGACCTGGTGCCGGTCGGCATCCTTCCCCTGAATAGCTCCAAGGAAGAGCTCATCACTCTGATGGAGGCGGATATGCTGCTCTCGCACATGGCCTTCGGGTGCCATGCTGGGGCCAAAACGATCTATGCCGGCAGCCGGCACCTGGATTCCGACCTGCTCACTCGGTGGTCCCCGGCCCTGGCTGCCGGGGTTCGCGCCAGTGCGGACCTGTTGGGCGTCGCCCCGCAGACCCTCTACAACCCACCCAAAAAATCTACGCCGTGAATCCCTCCAGCCAGACCGTATCGCACCTGCTCACCCAGGCCGAAAGAGTGGCCCTTAGCCCCGCAGACCTCCAATTCCTGCTGGATGCCGTCATGGCTCCTCCACACCTGCAGGGGTTCT
>CALJLX010000160.1 GCA_937982495.1 uncultured Desulfuromonas sp. | reverse complement strand
GGGATCTTGACCTGGAGACCGGGCATATCGACTTTATCGGTTTTGTCGAGGTGCGTGGGGATGTTCCGGACGGTTTTCAGATCAAAGCGCGGCGGGGTGTTAAAATCGGCGGGATTGCCGGGGCCTGTCTCATCGAATCCGAAGGGGATGTGGAGTTGCGCGGCATGGCCGGGAAGGGGACGGGGAAAATCCTCTGCCGGGGTAATTTGACGGCGCATTTCCTTAACGATGTCGAGGTGGAATGCGCCAACCATGTTCTCGTGCAGAATGAAATCCGCAATTCCCTGATCAAGTGCCTGGGGCTGGTCAGCCTCCCCAAGGGGATGATTACCGGCGGGGATTGTATCGCCCTGGGCGGTATCGAAGCGAACAAGGTCGGCGCACCCTCGGGGCTGCGCACCGAACTGGAGGCGGGAATCGACTACCGCGTGCGCGAGAAGCTCTGTGAGGCTCGCGACGAACTCCATGATATCAATACCGAATTGCTCGAAATTAACAGCATTCTGGGTTCATTGAAGGCTCGCCTGGAAAGTGGTTTGCCCTTGAGTGACGGGGAAAAAGCCCGAATCACCGAACTCGCGGCCAAACTCGCTGAGTGCGAAAGCCGGCGACAACAGTTGCTCAATCAGATCGAAACCTTGCAGGGGCAGGACAATAACCAGGTGAACGGCAAAGTAAATGTGAAATCCCTGCTTTTCGAAGGGGTGATAGTCGCTATCGGCAAGGCGCGCGAAACGATCAAGGCCGAGCGTCACGGGCCCCTTTGGCGGTGTAAATCATTTTGTGTAAATGGTTTGGTTTTCGGTTATCAGTAAGCTGGCATTCTGTCTTCGAACAGGATGGAAAACCGGTTGAGGGCCGCCTTCCAGTCCCGGATCGGCAGGGTCCATTTCTTGGCGATATTGTTCAATGCCAAATAGAGCAGCTTGAACATGGCTGCGTCGTTGGGAAATGATCCCCGGTTCTTGGTGACCTTGCGGAGCGACATGTTCAGCGACTCGATGGCGTTGGTCGTGTAGATCACCTTCCGGATCTCGGCCGGGTAGGCGAAAAACGGGATGATTCTCTCCCAGTTCCGCCGCCACGACTGACCGATGGAGGGGTGAGTTTTGTCCCACTTCACCTCGAATTCCGTCAGATTCATCTCGGCCTGTTCAGCGGTCGCTGCCTGGTAAATGGTCTTGAGGTCGGCAGCCACTTCCTTGCGCTGCTTCCACGAGACGTACTTGAGGCTATGGCGCACCATGTGGACGAGGCAGAGCTGGACCTGAGTGCGGGGAAAGATCGTCTCGATGGCTTCAGGGAAGCCCTTGAGGCCATCGACACAGGCGATGAAGATGTCCTGGACCCCACGGTTATTGAGTTCGGTCACCACCTGCAGCCAGAACTTGGCACCCTCGTTCTCGGCCACCCACATGCCCAGAACCTCCTTGATGCCGTCCATGGTGACGCCCAAGGCCAGATAGACCGCTTTGTTGCTGACGTGACCGTTGTCCCGCACCTTGACCCGCACAGCGTCCATATAAACGATGGGATAGAGGGCATCGAGCGGGCGATTTTGCCAGAGTTTGACCTCATCGGCGATGGCGTCGGTTACGTTGGAAATCAGGGTAGGTGACACCTCGACTCCGTAAATCTCTTCCAGGTGCCCCTGGATCTCCCGGGTGGTCATCCCCCGGGCGTAGAGGGAGATGATCTTGTCATCGAAGCCGGCGAAGCGGGTTTGTCTCTTCGGAATGATGATCGGCTCGAAGGTGCTGTCCCGGTCGCGCGGCACCTCAATCGGCATCTTGCCAAATTCACCTTGGATTGTTTTGCCCGATTTTCCGTTACGGGCGTTGCCACCCTTGGTCGCTACAGAAGCATGTTTTTCGTGCCCCAGATGGTCGGTCAACTCTGCTTCGAGCGCTCGTTCCACAAGAGCCTTGGTGAGTTGCTTGAGCAACCCGTGCTCACCGATCAGATCTTCGGGTTTTTTGTAATCGGCAAGCAGGCGGTCCAGCAGATCTTTTTCGATGGCCATGTGGGTTCCTTAGAGGGTGGGGGTCTGGTGTACCC
>CALJLX010000159.1 GCA_937982495.1 uncultured Desulfuromonas sp. | reverse complement strand
CGGGCGGGTGATCGGGTAAACTGTTTCAACCATTCATTTTTTCGGATGAAACTTTGCCGATGACCCTGCGACTTCGTTATTGTACGGCGCTGATTCTTTTCGCGGCCGCGTTGGTTTTCAGCCTCTCCACCCCAGCCTCTGCGGTCGACGCGGGCGGCGAGGGGGAGGCGGCGCGGGTGTGGTTTGCGCCCTTGACCCCGCGCCCCGGGGAGCCGCTGCGGATTCTGGCGGTGGCCGTCGATGGCGAACTGACCGGCTTGCGGCTCACCCGGCCCGATGGGACGGGGGAGGAGTTGCCGACGGTTCGCGCCGGGGGCCCGCCCTGGAGTCTGCGCGCGGTCGTGCCGGATACCGTCGCCGGCGGTTATCGCATCGAGGCTCTGCGAGCGGGCGCGGTCGTGGCCCGCGCCGAAATCGCGGTGGGGAAAGAGAGCGCGGCGCGCGGCTCGGGGCGTTGGGACCTGGCCGCCGAGGCATTGCATGCGGCCTGGATCGAGCAGCTCTTCGACGCCCCGCCGGAAGAATCCCTGAGTTTTCCTTCCCTCGAACCAGTGCTGCGCGATCCCGCCCGCAACTTCCTGTACGACTACCTGCGTCCGGGGGAAGATGCGCGGATTTCCGCCGAGCCCGACTGCGCCGATCTCCCCTATTTTCTCCGCGCCTATTTCGCCTGGAAACTCGGTTTGCCCCTGGCCTACCGTCCCTGCGACCGGGGGAGCGCCCAGCGGCCGCCGCAATGCGGCCCGGCCCGCCTCGATACGAGCTTTGTCGGCACCCGCCCCGCCGCCGAGGCCTTTCGCCAAACCAGCCGCGAACTGGTGAACGTCGTTCATTCCGGCAGCGCCCGCACCGCTCTCGACGCCGAGGCTGGCGACTTCTATCCGGTGCCCCTCAAGCGTGAATATCTCTGGCCCGGAACCCTCTTCGCCGACCCCTACGGCCATATCCTGATCCTGACGAAATGGCTTCCCCAGACCGACGCGAGCCCCGGCCTTCTTCTGGCGGTCGATGCCCAGCCCGACAATTCCGTCGCCCGCAAACGCTACTGGGAGGGGAATTTCCTCTTCGCCGCCACGCCGAGCGCCGGACCCGGCTTCAAGGCCTACCGGGCGCCGGTCCGTTCCGGTAAAAGTTGGCGGCAACCGGAAAACGTCGTCCTCGATGGTCGCTCGGGGCTGCCGCCCTGGTCCACGGAGCAGGCCGACATGGCGCCGGGCGACTTTTATGCCCGCATGGAAGGGCTGATCAATCCTCGGGGCCTCGATCCGGAAGCCGCCTATCGCGGCACACTCGATGCGCTGTTGGAACAGCTCGAAACCCGGGTGCGCTCGGTGGACAACGGTGAGGACTACATGCGCGCCGAGCGCGGAAGGGTGGTCGCCATGCCCAAGGGTCCGGCCATCTTCGAGACCGTCGGCCCCTGGGAGGATTACGCCACCCCCTCGCGGGACATGCGCCTGCTCATCGCCATGAAGGTGCTGGCCGGCCTGCCGGAGCGCATCCGCCGCCATCCGGAGCTGTTCAAGCTCGGCGACCGCAGCGTCGAAGAAGCCGCCGCCGGGATCGAACGCCTCCATGCTAGGATGGCGGATGAACGCTTCATTTCCTACACCCGTAGCGACGGCGGTCCCTGGCGGCTGAGCCTGGCCGAAATCTACCGGCGCCAAGGGGCACTGGAAATCGCCTACAATCCCAACGATTGCGTGGAACGGCGCTGGGGCGCGACCCCCGAAAGCGAAGATTTCGCCACCTGCAAGCGCCGCGCCCCCGCCGACCAGATCGCCCGCATGGAACAATACCGCCCCTGGTTCCGTGAAACCCGCCGCCCGCCCCGCTGAAACCGGGTGCATCTCAGTCGGGGTCACATCTTGAAAAAGCACTTTTGACGGATGGAGTTCCCGGTTGATGCGGTTCACTTTCGTTCACCGCATCCTAAGGGCTGGACCCATTTTCAGGAAAGGCGGAAAAGGACGGTCTCTCCTACTCCCCCGGTTCCGGCGCCAGGTCTTCGTTGAGGCGGGTGCGTTGCCTCCCGCGCAGGGAGCAGGCGGCGCCGAGCAGCAGCCAGAAGGTGAGGAGCAGGATGACGACCGATAGGGAGAAGAGTAACAGGTTGCCCCGGGCGTAAAAATCCCTGAGGTTGATGGCCATGGCCCAGGTGGTCATGACCAGCATGAAGAGCATCGGCACAAAGGTGATGAGGATATTCTTGCCCTTCTTCGCCAGATAGACCGTGGCGACGGTCAGGCCGAGGGCGGCCAGCAACTGGTTGAGGGCGCCGAACATCGGCCAGAGCACCAGGGCGCCCTTGGCCCCGGGCTGGGCGAAGCAGAGGAGGGCGGCCATGACGACCACGACCAGGGTCGCCGCGTAATGGTTGTGCAGGGGGCGCATGACCACGCCCTGGCGGTTGCGGAAGATTTCCTGCAGCGACAGGCGCTGGATGCGGGTCGCCGAGTCGAGGGTGGTGCCGGCGAAAGAAACGATGAAGACGGCGATGAGCGATTTGCCCAGCTCCGGGGGAATGCCGAGGGCGCCGAGCAAATTGGCGGCGCCGACGACGAAGGCCTCGATCATCGCCGCCATCCCCTGGGCCGAGGCCCAACTGGCGTAGTGAACGCGAAAGGCCTCGGCACCGGTGTAGAGGACATCCCCCTTGACCAGCCCCATGCCCATGCCGCCGGCGACGGCCGCCAAGGCCAGCGCCGCCAGCATCCCTTCGATGAGCATGCCGCCGTAACCGATGGCGAGCATATCCTCCTCTTTGTCGATCTGTTTCACCACGGTTCCCGAGGCGGCCAGGGAGTGAAAACCGGAAATGGCGCCGCAGGCGATGGTGATGAAAAGGAGCGGAAAGAGGGGGGGAATGTCCGTCCCCGGGGCGAAGGCCGCCGGGTTGAGGGCCGGGGCGGTGAGCGGCGGGTGGGCGACGCAGACCCCCAGGGCGAGCAGGGCCATGGCGATGAGCAACTGGTTCGAGTTGATGTAGTCGCGGGGCTGCAGCAGCACGTGGACCGGCAGGGTCGAGGCGATGAAGGCATAGGCCAGCAGGATCAGGGTCCAGGTGACGATGGGCGAGCCGGCGATGGCCGGGACGGTGATCGGAAAATAGAGGCCGGCCCCGATGCTCAGATACATGAGAACGAGGGCGATCAGGGACTGGAGGGTGTCGTTCTCGCCGCGATAGAGCCGGCGCCCGAGCCAGACGGCGATGGGGATCTGCAGCCAGATCGGCAGCACCGACTGGGGATACATGGTGAAGAGGATGCCCATGATCATGGCGAAGATGGCGACCACGATCCACAGCAAAAACTGGATGATGAGCTGGAAGGCGTGGCGGGTGGTCGGATTGAGCAGGTCGCCGGTCAAATCCCCCAGGGTGCGGCCGCGATGGCGGGCGCTCATGACCATGGCGGAAAAGTCGTGGACCGCGCCGAGAAAGATCGAGCCAAAAATAACCCAGAGGGTGGCGGGAAGCCAGCCCCAGATGATGCCGATGGCCGGGCCGACGATGGGGCCGAGGCCGGCGATGGTGGTGAAGTGGTGGCCGAGGACGATGTGCCGCTTCGAGGGGATGTAGTCGACATCGTCGCGGAAGCGGTGGGCGGGCATGCGGTTGCGGTTCGACAGCTCGAAAATCCGCCGGCCGAGAAAGCGGCCGTAGAGGCGATAGGCGAGCAGATAACCGGCGGCGGCGAGGAGCATGTAGACCAGGCTGTTCACGACGAGGCCTCCCGACAGGAATGAGGAGTGATGAAGATTAGTTACTCCTCTATTTTTCTCCTGTCAATAATCCCGGTATTCGGCCAACCCCCGCGCCACCAGCTCGTCGTTGATATTCACATAGCCGCCGTCTTCCGGCAGCCAGATCTCGGCCAGATAACGGCCGTACTTTTCCTTGTTGTCCTTCTCGGTCTGCAACAGCACCTCGCGCCCTTGAATCCGTCGCGCCAGGTAATCGCGGGCGAGCAGCCCCGCGGGGCGCTCGTTCCCCCTGATCTCCGGCGCGTTGATCCGGCTCAGACGCAGCGGTTCGTCGCGGACGAAGATGCTCAGTCCCAGGTCGATGTCGGCGCGCACGGTGTCGCCGTCGTAGACCGACACCACTTGGGCCCGGTAATGATAGAGCCGGTTTTCGTTCATGGGATTTCCTCTCGGCTGGGGCTGCATGCGAGTTCTCCTCAAGTCTACCCGAAAAGTTTCGCCTCGGGGGCTTGGCGAAAAACGCGTTTTCAAGGGAAGAGGCTTACAATCGCGCCACCTTCTCCAGCATCCCCTTTTCCGGCCAAAGCCAGGCGCCCCGGGCCGTCACCGGGCGCCGGTTGAGCATGAGCGCCACCTTCACCGGATCGACTTCCAGCGGATTGTCGACAGCCTCCAGATGGATGCCCAGGTCGGTGGCGGCGACATTCAGCGAACCGAGCACCGAGCGGTCGGTGGCGCGGTCGAAACGGGGCGGGCCGAGGGCCAGCCCGGCGCGCATCACGCGGCCGTCCGGCACCTCCAGCGCGGCCAGGCTGAGCAGGAAAAGATCCCGATGCAGGCGCCCCAGTTCCTTGAAATGACTCTTGTTCACCCCCGGCAGAAAGAGCATGTAGCGGGTTTCGTCGTGACAGAAAAGCAGGCACTGGCGACGTTTGAGCTGGAAGAGATGGGCGTGCCAGCTGCCCAGCACGGCGGTCTCCGCCAAGGCCTCGACGACAGGTTCCGGCAGCCGTTCGGCGATTTTTTTCGTGCAATGCAGCAGCATTTCCCGCCTCAATCCTTGTAGCCGGCGAGGATGCCCGCGCCGTTGGGCAACTCCACCGGCAGGCGCTCGAT
>CALJLX010000158.1 GCA_937982495.1 uncultured Desulfuromonas sp. | reverse complement strand
GTCAAGACCCGTGGCTTTCCGTCCCCGGCTCACACCGGGTTTGGCTTTATCCGCAGTTGTATCATCGGTGAATAATTGACTGTTTCGGTCATAACTTGATTTTATTTATACAGTACGGCCTTGTTACGTCTTGTCAGAACTCTCCTGAGAGTTGTGTGTATGATTGTTTTACCGTTTGTCGGAAAATTGCCGACATTGCATAAAAAAACGGTTTGATTCTAGATGGATAGCTTTTTTATTTGATTTTTTTGTGGGAGATTGTTGGCGAGAAATAATGTTTTACTGTGGAAGGCGGATCAATCCATTCGTGAAGAGAAGGGATGTTGACTCATTGCAGCAGACGGTGCTCCAGGGCGTAGCGGGTCAGGTCGGCATTGCAGGTCGCGTTCATCTTCTGCAGGATGCGGGTGCGGTAGGTATTGACGGTCTTGATGCTGATCATGAGCTGTTCGGCGATTTTTTTCGGGGTGGTTCCCGCCGCGATCATGCCCATCACCTGAAATTCCCGGTCGGAAAGCTGTTCGTGCAGGGGGCGATCGTTATCGGCGCCAAGGCGGCAGGCCAGCGCTTCCGCCAGGAAGTCGCTGACATATTTCTTCCCCAGGGAGATTCTTTGCAGCGCCGCGAGGAGTTCCTGGGAGGAACTGCCCTTGGTCAGGTAGCCGGAAGCTCCGCATTTCAGCGCGCGCAGGGCGTACTGCTCCTCGGGGTGCATGCTCAGAATGAGGACCGGCAGTTTCGGTTTCAGGGCCTTGATATCGACAAGCAGGTCGAGACCGCTCCGTCCCGGCAGGGAAATGTCGAGAATCGCCAGGTCGTAATCCCCCTGCCGAACCTTGTCCAGCATCTCGGAGGCATCGGCGGCCTCGCCCGCGACGACCATGTTCGCGGTGCCGGCGATGATCTGTTTCAGTCCCTCGCGGAAAATGGCGTGGTCGTCGGCGATACAGATTTTCACGATATTTTTCATCGTGTCTCTCCCGTCCCGTTGCAGGGAATATGGGCCAGAACCAGGGTCCCCCCCTCGGACCGCCGGCAGACCCGGACCCGTCCGCCGAGCATGTAGGCGCGCTCGCGCATGCCGATGATCCCCAGCGAGCGTCGGCCGCGTACCTGTTCGCTGGTGATGCCCCGGCCGTTGTCGCGGACGATGAGAACGATCCGCCCCTTGCGTTCCTCCAGGCTCACCGCCACCCGGGTCGCCTCGGCGTGACGCATGACATTGGTCAGGGCTTCCTGGCAGGTGCGGAAAATCGCCGTCGCCACCTCCTTGCCGAAGCGGGTATCCTGCAGCAGGATGTCGTGCGTACAGTGGATGCCTGTTCTTGTCTGAAATTCCTTGATCTGCCATTCGAGGGCTTCGGCCAGGCCCAGTTCGTCGAGCAGCGCCGGGCGAAGCCGGGCCGACAGGCTCTGGACGGTTTTGATGGCGCCGGCGATCAGCTGCTCCACCCCGGCGATTTTATCGGTCAGGTAGCGGTGATCCCGGTAGGCCCCGGCCAGGGACGAGACCTCCAACTGCACCGTCGCCAGCACCTGCCCCAGTTCGTCGTGAATTTCCCGACTGACCGCCGCGCGCTCCTCCTCGCGGGCGCGCTGCAAGTGGTCGGAGAGGGAGCGCAGGCGTTCGCGGGAGGCCTTCAACTCGTCGGCGGCTAGTTTGCGCGCGGTAATGTCGCGGATCATCGCCAGTCGCGCGGCGACGCCGTTGGTGTTGCGCAGCGGCGTCTCGAAAACCTCGTAAATCTTGCCAGTCTTTTCCGCATGCCACTCCCAGGGGGAGGTGTGGCCGCCTGGGACGTGGTCGAAACGACAGTCGGGACAGACCTCGTCCCGGCCATGAAAGTAGTCGAAACAGGTCCGCCCGTTCACGGGACCGAATTCCCTGACCAGCGCCGAGTTGGCATACTCGATGCGATGATCGCGGCTGACGATGCAGACCCCGGCCGGCATCGCGTCGAGGATTTCCGTGAGTTTGTTCCGTTCGGCGGCCAGTTCGTTCGCGGCGAGTCGGCGTTCGGCGAGTTGCTGCTTGACCGGGCGGAAGACGAGAAGAACAAGGATCGGCAGGAGCAGCATTACCAGGAGGAGGGCGTCGAGAACTTGATGAAGGGGGTGATGGAGCATGTTCAGGGAAGCGAGGACGCTCATCACCAGATATTCGGAAAGGAAGACGGCGACGGCGACCGCCAGGAGCAGCCGGGGCGGGGAGTGGTAGAGGCGGTCGAGGGGGGCGTAGGCCTTATTTCGGCCGACGGGTTCTTCTTCCCGGGTTGTCATGGCTCCGTCCTTGCGCGACCGAGGATAAAATCACGGACAGCTCAAGGGTAGCACAGCTTTGGCGGGAGGAAAGGGGTGTCCGGGAAAAAGAGATTAAAATCAAGAAACGTCGACGATTTCGTAATCTCCGCCCGCCGATTCCACGCCCTCGCCGACGGTTTTGCCGAGCAGTTCCCGGCCCAGGGGGGAGGCCGGAGTGATGACCAGCGCCTCCAGCCCCGCGTGGACGATTTTCAGGCCCCCCTCCAGCGGGCCGATGAAAACGACTTTCGTCGCGCCTTCCCCGTTCGCCAGTTCGACCAGTGACCCGAGGCGGACAATGCCCGTGGCGTCCGGGCGGGAATCGAGCTGCCTGTAGGCCTCCAGCGCCCGGCGGATTTCGCTCGCGCGGTTGGCCTGCCCCTGGGCGACGTACGAGGCTTCCAGGGCGAGGGTGGCGTACTTGTTGTCGGGGATGTTCTCCTCGTGGGTCGCGGCGGCGTGGGCACTTTTGGCGGCGGCGAGCAGCAGTTCCAGGTCCTGGGCGAGGCGGGCGATGATCTGTTGCAGCAGGTGAGATTTGTTCATGGGCGTCGGTACCGGGAAGGGGCGCGGGTGCTCGGACAAAGCCTTGACATCACGGCCGTTGGGGAGTAATTGAAAATCAGCTTCGCAGGCGATGGCGTGTCGCCGAAAGCGTCCGGCGACACGCCGATGACTTCTGCTTTTACCCCGAAGGCCGGAGTTTTTTATCATAAGGAGGCTTTTCCATGACCACCGCCGTTTTTATCGCCGGTTGCGGGGCGCTGGGCTGTCTCGCCCGTTACTATCTGTCGGGCTGGGTCTACACCCTGCTGGGGCGGGGTTTTCCCTACGGCACCTTCGTGGTCAACGTCATCGGCGCCTTTCTCATCGGTCTGCTCATGGAGTTCAGTCTAAGGAGTACCCTTTTGCCGCAGGCACTCCGGGTCGGCCTGACCGTCGGTTTCCTGGGCGGCCTGACCACCTTTTCGACCTTCAGCCTGGAAACTTTCAAGCTGCTGGAAGACGGCCAGTTTTTCACCGCCTTCGGCAATATCCTGGCGAGCGTGACGGTCTGTCTGCTCTGCACCTGGCTCGGCATCGCCCTGGCCCGGCACCTTTCCTAGGGAGGCCCCCATGTCCAAGTTCGTCGGCGAAAAGGTTCTCATGCGCATCTTCATCGGTGAAGCCAAGCGCCACGGCCATCGGCCCCTGTACGAGGCGCTCACGGAACTCTTCCTGAAAGAAGGTTTCGCCGGGGCCACGGTGCTGCGCGGCGTCTGCGGCTTCGGCGCCCATCGGGTCTTCCACACCCAGAAATTCCTCGATCTTTCCGCCGATCTACCGCTGGTGATCGAAGTCGTCGACTCCCGGGAAAAGATCGACGCGGTCATGCCCAAAATCGACGAAATGGTCGGCAGCGGTATGATCACCCTGGAGAACGTTCAGGTCATCCGCTACACCCACAAACATGAGCAGCGCTGAGTAAAACGCCCGTCCGCGGCGTTGCCCTCATCCTCGTCGCTGCGACGTACCTTCCGGTACGCCTCGTTCCTCGAATTTCGCACGCCTTGCATCCGGGTATTTTTGATCAGCCCTGAGCGGCGGTGATTTTTTGCCATCTGCTGAAAATCTCAGAACGTCCGGAATTTTCCGACCTGATCGCTGAAATGGCAGGCGGCGAAATGGCCGTTGCCCTGGTCGACAAAGGCCGGGCGCTCGCGGCCGCAGATCTCCCGGGCGTAGGGACAGCGGGGGTGGAAGTGGCAGCCGGATGGCGGGTTGAAGGCCGAGGGGACTTCGCCCTTGACCAGGGGGCGGTTGCGCGGACGGTCGGGATTGGGGACCGGCACGGCGTTGAGCAGCGCCTCGCTGTAGGGGTGGCGGGGGGCGCGGTAGAGGGCCTCGGCCGGGGCCAGTTCGACGATGCGGCCGAGATACATCACCGCCACCCGGTCGCTGATGTGCTCGATGACCGAGAGGTCGTGGGCGATGAAGAGGTAGGTGAGGGCGAACTCCTGTTGCAGGTCCTGCAGCAGGTTGACCACCTGGGCCTGAATCGACAGGTCGAGGGCCGAAACCGGCTCGTCGGCGATAATCAGGCTGGGGCGCACGGCCAGGGCGCGGGCGATGCCGACGCGCTGGCGCTGGCCGCCGGAAAACTCGTGGGGGTAACGGTCGTAATGCCCGGCCTCCAGCCCGACCCGTTCCAGCAGGGCGGTCACGTCCTCCCGCAATTTCCGGCCCGTGGCCAGGCCGTGGATGAGCAGCGGCTCGCCGACGATGTCGCCGACCTTCATGCGCGGGTTGAGGGAAGAGTAGGGATCCTGGAAGATCATCTGCAAATCCCGGCGCAGGGGGCGCATCTCGCCCGGGGAGA
>CALJLX010000157.1 GCA_937982495.1 uncultured Desulfuromonas sp. | reverse complement strand
CGGCCAACTGCCGCCAGGCGACGATGTTGTGCCACTCGGTCTTTTCCTGCTGCTGGCCGTCGCGATCCTTGTAGCGCTCGGAGGTGGCCAGGGAGAAGGTTGCGACGGCGGCCCCGGAAGGGGTATAGCGAAGTTCGGGATCCTTGCCGAGATTGCCGACGAGGATGACTTTGTTAACGGACATGGGATGCCTCCTCACTTGCGGTAAAACGAACGAACACAAAACTCAGGAAAAACGAAGAGCCATGATACACGGGGGACCGCAGGAAGCAAAGCTCTTTCTCCTGGCTTCGGCGAGACCGGGATTAAATCGCCGATCACCGCGAAAACAGTCCCTTCCCGCGAATCCGCGAAAAGGTTTGACTCCCCCGGCGCGAGTCACTAAACTAACCTATTCGAGCATTTGCGGAGACTTATCGATGGTTCGCACCCTCTTTTATTTTGTCACTTTCATCCCCTGGACCCTGTTCGTCATCGTCACCGGCGTTCCCCTCTCCTTCATCAACCCCGACTACCTGCACAATTATGCGCGACTCTGGGCCAAGGTCGGCCTACGGTTGGCCGGGGTGCGGCTGACGGTCGTCGGCCGGGAGCATCTGCGCGCCGGCGAGCCGGTCATCTATATGTCCAACCATGCGAGCAATTTCGATATTCTGGCGCTCTTCGCCGGACTACCGGGGCAGTTCCGCTGGCTGGCCAAGGACGAACTCTTTCGCATTCCCCTCTTCGGCCTGGCCATGCGCCGCGCCGGTTACATCCCCCTCGACCGTTCGGATCGTAAAAAAGCCGTGCACAGCATGGCCGAAGCGGCGAAACGCATCCGCGCCGGCGCTTCGGTGGTGATCTTCCCCGAAGGCACCCGCTCTGTCGACGGCACCCTGCAACCCCTTAAAAAGGGGGGGTTCCTGATCGCTCTCAAAGCCGCCGTGCCGGTGCAGCCGGTAGCGATTTCCGGCAGCTTCGCGGTCATGCCCAAGTCGGGCTGCCGCATTCACGGCGGCCAGATCGAGGTGCGCATTTTGCCGGCCATCGCCACCGCCGAGCTGTCCGCCGCCGATACCGAGAAGCTGCTTGCAACCGTGCGGGAACGAATCGGCACGGCCCTGGAGGTTTGCCCATGAGCATCCTCGCCCAGTCCCCGGAACTGCATCCCGACGCCCTGCGCCTTCTGCCACTCGGCGGATTGGGGGAAATCGGGCTGAACCTGATGGTCCTCGAATGCCGGGGGGATCTTCTCCTCATCGACTGCGGCCTGATGTTCCCCGAGGCCTACATGATGGGGATCGACCTGGTCATTCCCGACGTTTCCGCCCTGGCCGGACGGGAAGCGGATATCCGCGGCCTGGTCCTGACCCACGGCCACGAGGACCACATCGGCGCCATCCCCTTTCTCTACGAAACCCTCGGCTGTCCCCCAATCTACGGCACGGCCCTGACCCTGGGGCTGGTACGCGGCAAACTGGAAGAACACAAGCTCGCCGGTCGCGCCCACCTGGAGACGGTGGCGCCGCGCGAAAGCGTGCAACTCGGGGTCTTCGCGGTGGAATTCTACCGTGCCGCCCATTCCATCGTCGACGGCGCCGGCCTGATTATCCGCACCCCGGCGGGGACGGTCATCCACACCGGCGACTTCAAGCTCGACCAGACCCCGGTGGACGGCCAGCCGACCGATCTTCCCCGGCTCGCCCAGTGCGGCGAGGAAGGCGTGCTGCTGCTGCTGGCCGACTCGACCAACGTCGAAAAAGAGGGCTACACGCTATCGGAACGGGTGGTCGGCGAGGCCTTTCAGCAGATTCTCCCCGGCTGCACCGGGCTGGTCATGGTCGCGACTTTTTCCTCCAACATCCACCGCATTCAGCAGGTGGTGGACGCGGCGGTCAACTGCGGACGCAGCGTGCTGATCAACGGCCGCAGCATGGTGGCGAACACCGACATCGCCCGCAAACTCGGGTATCTGAACATCCCCGATTCGGCTTTGATCGAGCTGCGGGATCTGCGGGATATCCCCCGCGACCAGGTGCTGGTCATCACCACCGGCAGCCAGGGTGAACCCCTCTCGGCCCTCGCCCGCATCGCCATGGACGACCACAAGCAGCTGAGCCTGGAACCGGGGGATACGGTCATCCTCTCGTCGAAATTCATCCCCGGCAACGAGAAGGCCATCTCCGACCTGATCAACCACCTCTACCGGCGCGGCGCCGAGGTCTTCTACGAGACGACAAGCGAGGTTCACGTTTCCGGCCATGCCAGCCAGGAAGAGCTCAAGCTCGTCCACTCCCTGGTCAAGCCCCGTTATTTCGTGCCGGTGCACGGCGAATACCGGCATCTGGTCAAGCATGCGCAGCTGGCCCGGCGCATGGGGGTGGCGCCGGAGCGGGCGGTCGTCCTGGAAAACGGGCAGCCCCTGCTGGTTTCGGAAAACGGCCTGCGCCTCGAAGAGCGGCTGGAGAGCGGCCGGATTTTCGTCGACGGCAAGGGGGTCGGCGACGTCGGCGTCATGCAGTTGCGCGACCGCAGTCATCTGGCCAATCACGGCATGGTCATGGTAATTCTGGCGATCAATCAGAAAACCGGCGAGATCCTCTACGGGCCGGAGATCCACAGCAAGGGCTTCGTCACCGAGGAAGAGAGCGGCGAATTCCTGGAGCAGGCCCGCCAGGCGGTGCGCGACACCCTGGCCGAACACAGCCTGGCCATGCTCGGCGACTGGGAGGAATTGCGGGTCGAGGTGCGCAAGACCCTGCGCCGCTTCTTCAACCGCGCCATCGAACGCCGGCCGATGATCCTGCCGGTGATCCTGGAATTGTAGCCGGGCGTTTTACGAACCGTTCCGCCGTCGGCGCGCACCGAATGGGCGCCCAGGGTCCGTACAGGGGGAAACGCATTATGCATCGCCAGGTACGGGCGCGGCATACCGCGCCCCGGCGATGGGAGGCGTATTTGACCGAAAAAGGGCGGACGCGGTCCGCTCCGACATAAAACCGACTTAACGAATCAAGGATTTCCATGACGCTGCCGCACGCACTATTGCTTGGCCTGATTCAAGGCATGACCGAATTTCTGCCGGTATCCTCCTCGGGACATCTGGCCATTACCCAATACCTCCTTCCCGGCTTTGAGCAGCCGGGCATTCTCTTCGACGTGCTGCTGCATCTGGGCACCATGCTGGCGGTGGCCCTCTATTTCCGCCGCGACCTCGGCAATCTGCTCTCTTCCCCCTTCCGCAAGGACGAGGAGGCACGTCTGCACCGCCGGCTGTTGCTGCTGCTCATCGCCGGTTCGGTGCCGACGGCCGTTATCGGGCTGGCCTTCAAGGATGTTTTCGAGGGGATGTTCGAGAACATCCCGCTGGTGGGTCTGATGCTGCTGGTCACC
>CALJLX010000156.1 GCA_937982495.1 uncultured Desulfuromonas sp. | reverse complement strand
TAGGAACAGTTTTCGTCGAAAAAAAAATAATCGGAGTAAATATCCCGCAACTCCCACAGGTGCAGGAACATCCGCCGCGTCTCCTCGGCGGTCAGATTTAATGGATATTCCCAGATATCTCGCCGCTCAAGTCCACGATATTCCTTGAGTTTTTCATAATATGGCAAGAGCGAGAAATAGCCCCGGTAAAGACCTGTCAACCCCTTGGCGGCATAGGCGAAACCATTACTTTCATCGGTAAAGGCCGAGTAATTGGCGGCATGGGCCAAAAGTTTACTCTCGCGGGATCCTGAGAAATTCAGCAGGGTATGGCCGAACATCGAAGCAGGGCTGTTCGGATAACTGCCCGGGAAGACCAGGGTCGCGCTCCGCGGCGCAAGGCGCTCAAGGGCCAAGCCCAGGTCCGGACACCTGGCCAACGGCAGGCCGGCGTCCACGTCCAACTCTTGACTCAGCCACTCGTACCGGGCGGGAAAACGGCAACGAGCGATGTTCCGTTCCTGTTCATCCCCCCCGAAAAAGGCTTGAATCGTTGCATCAAGTTCCGCAGCGGGATCTGCTTTTCCACCGGGCGCCAGAAAAAAGTCCGGGTCGTCGATCGGACTGCGCCACCCCTGCGAGTGCTTCTGGTAATGCAGCAGAACCTGCCAGTAGCGCTGTTCATGGAGGCGCCGCGTTTGCGCCTTGGCGAACAAGCGCGGTAAATCATCCGGCCGAGCCCAGACTTCGGTTGCGGTATTGACCAGTAGAAAAAGAACGAGGCACAAGGCCCACCAGGGAGCCTTGTGCCTCATATGCGATTGCTTGCCACCGAAGAGCAAGAAAGAAACTAACCGGCGATCATGCGAATACGATCCAGGACAAGTTCGGGGCTTTCCGAGCCGGTGACGAAAATATCGCCGAAGGAAGCCTGCAACTTACCGGAAAAGAAGTCTCTTTGCCCCTCGGGAACGGCCATGAGTTCCGCCAGGGTATCAAGGTGTTCACCTTCGCCGAAGGCCATATCCTGGGCAAGTCCATCGAGGTTGTCGCGCACATAGGCGAAAAGCTGGTCGTCCGCGCCGATGTTCTCGGGCTGTTCACAGCCCAGGGTTCCGGAAGTAATCCCGAAGGTCTGGCTCCCGAGAAAGCCGTTGGTACTTACCTGCATCGTTTGGGAAAGAATCGACCCATCCGCGCGATCCGCCCACAACAGCGTACCCAGTCCGCATCCGCAATTCGTTCTGGCCTGACCGGCCCAGGCGCCGCCGGTTACCAGCATGAGGCCGACGAGACTTCCCAGAAAAATTCTGATTTTCATTGAGTTCTCCCTTTTGCGACATTTGAACGGAAAGTGCTTGAGGCTCTGAGCGATGGACTCTTTCTAACGTGTAGCCGGGGGAAAAGTCAAGGATTGTATACACACCGGCGGAATCGCCCGCCCCCGAATAAAAAAATAGCGGCGAAGTCTAACACTCCGCCGCTATTGGGATCAACTCGCCAATGGCTACATTCAGCCGTGGATAAAAAGTGCCAGGCAAATCGGGTCGCCATCCGCCACATGAATAGGAAAGGTCAGAATTCTTTCCCCCGCTACGGCGACCAAGGGGCCGGCCGAGGCGAAGTGGGTGTAGGGAGGATCAATTTCGAAAGAAACACCCATCTGGGCCGCCTTGGCGGCAATATTTCCGCAGACGATATTGACAAACTCCAAGACCGTGTCGTTGAGCACTTCCTCCGATTCGCCGTCCACGGACTCCTCTTTGAGAATCGCCTTGGCGATGGCGAGTCGTGTCGCCTCGGTGACACCCAAGGCATAGCGCCCCTGCACCGTTCCCTTAA
>CALJLX010000155.1 GCA_937982495.1 uncultured Desulfuromonas sp. | reverse complement strand
CTGTTGCCCGAGGCGCCCAGCGCCTTGCACAGCCAGGCCATGGTATCCACCGACAAGTCATCCTGCGCGCCATCCTCGAACATTTTGGTCAAAGCCTGTGCCACGGCTTCATAGACGGCTTCGGAAACGGGGCCGCCACCCTCGATAGCCTTGGCGGCATCACGCTTGAGCTTGCTGCTCGTGGCATTCAGGATGTTGACCAGCCGTTTTTCCTCGGCGCTGAGGGCGCTCCATCCTTCGGGAACGTTACGAATTGTCCGAGAATCACTCTTATCGGAGGGCTGATCCATGTCATGTCGCAGCCCAACATCCTCTCGGGGTTTTTCTCTTTCTTGTCCCTCTTCCCGCGCCAATCCTTTTTCGGCAGAGGACTCTGCTATTTTTGCTATCAAATCCGCGGTCTCCGGATCATGCGGAGCAAGTTCTCTGGCCCGCTCGGCATAATAATTCGCCTTTTCCGATCGGCCCGCGATTAAGTGCACCCGGCTACAAGTAACGGCCCCCCATGGCGAATCGGGGGACTGGCGAAATGCTTGTTCACAATCGTCCGTGGCCTGCTCAATCTCATTACGGGAAAGAGCCAGATTGGCCCTTACCAGCAACGCCGTTTCTTCGTTGCGGTCGAGAACCAAGGCATTAACGCAATCCTCATCGGCTTGCGCCAGATTTCCACTTCGATAGTGGGCCAACGCCCGCAAGGCATAGGCCGTCGCCAACGGCTGCCTTTCGATCGCCACCGAACAGTCCGCCGCAGCGGCTGAAAAATCACCTCGCATGAGCAGCACCGTAGCCCGTTCCAGGCGATAGCGGGGATCCTCGGGAGCAAGTTTTACCAGGGCGTCGTAAGCGGCGGCAGACCCTTCGAGATTTCCGGATTCGAGCCGAACCTTGCCGAGGACTCGCCAAACCTGAGGGTTTTCTGGAGCAACCTTCGCCGACTGTTCCGCGCAGCCGGCAACGACGTCCCAGTCTGAAGAAACGGCCGCCAGCCTGCAGGCCAGTTCCTCGACACGGGCTTCTTGGGGCGCAAGCTGTCGGGCGATCTTCAGATCCCGCACCGCCCCCGCGATATCGTTCCGCAGGAGGCACACTTCGCTTCGCGCCAACAGCCCGGAGAGATTGCCCGGATCAAGCTCAAGACCCCGGGTCAGATCCGTTTCGGCCTCGGCATATGAACCCAATCGCGCCAACAACCTTCCCCGGACCAAAAAAGGCTCCGGCTGATTGGCGCAGGCGGTCGCGGCGGTAAGATCGGCGAGCGCCTGCTCATGCCGATCGGTCTGGGCCAACAGCCGGCCACGATTGATCAGAGCGATGCAATCGTTCGGGTTTCGGTCCAACAACCGGGTGAAAAGAGCGACCGCGTCATCGACATCACCGGTTTCGCGCAGGGCGATGCCACGCAGCAACAGCAATTCACCGGAAGGGTCCGCGTGCACAGCCGAGAAATCGGTATCGGCGAGGACCCTCGGCCAGTCTTCGGTAAGGACCGACAACCAGACATCTTCCAAGAGCAGATCCGCGTCTTCGGGATGAATGGCCCGGGCCTGCCGCACGGTTTTGCGGGCGGCGGCAACATACCCCAGCTGCCGCAGAGCGCGGATTTTCCCCCGCCAGAGAACCGGATCCTCCGGACTTGCGCCGAGGGCGTCGGCACTGCGCGCATAGAGCTCCTCCCAGGCGCCGTCACGCATGAGGGACTCGATAATCGTCCCCTCGACGGTTTTTTGACCCAGGGGTCCCGCCGACTCGGCGGAAGTAACCGGAACAGAAAACATGAAACCAATGATCAATCCAACAACACAGGGGAAAAAAAGGCGGTTGCGCATGGTCTTGCCCTGTCAAAAAAGTCAATTTAGTTTGGATGGTGGCCCGGATTTTGCTAAAAGATTTTCATGGGTTCACTCATCCATATTGCAATGGAGGTGCCACAATGCTGAAACTCGTCGAACTTATTTTGTTATTCTTCTGCTGCGCTACTTTTTTATCCGGATGTCAGTCGACCCGTTTTACCAGCACCCTCAAACCATCCGGGAACCCGGCGCTGACCGTACATGATCAGCATTTCCGATTGGCCGATTATGCACTCACCTTTGGCAAGGAATCGGATTCGGCCGAATTCTGGTACAAGTTTGATTCCGCGGAGGTACGCGACCGTGCCCAAAACCTGTATCCCCGCCTGTTTACCGACGACTGGATCGCAGTACCCGTAACCGCCACCGCTGTGGCCCACTATGAAGGTCCGGCTATTTTACCAGCTTTCCTTACCGCCCTCACCGCAGGCATCATCCCCTTTCCCACAACGGAAGGATGTGATTTTGAGGTCACGGTTTCCGTTGTCGATGAGCAAGGCGACAAGATGCCGATTCCCACTGTCAAGTTCCGCCGCGAGAACGGTATTTGGGCCAGCATTCTCGGACCTCTCGGCGCCCTTCCCGTGCCAGGAGAAACGCTAATCCCCCGGGACACGATAATACTTGCTCTTTCAACTGAAGGATATTCAAGTAAAAACAGAGACTTGAACAATGACACCCTGGTGGAGGCGGTGGTGGAAGGACTGCGCCGGATGCCGCCGGAGCGGCTGTCAGCTATCGCCCGGGGACGCCAAACACGGATGAAGGAAGTCAGTATCGAGGGGACTTCTTACTGGACCTTTCTGGCGCCGCGCTTCAGCCAAGGGATCGCCAATCAGGAGCGGGCCGACGAATACGTGGCGCTGATCTACCGCGAACGACCGAGGCCGGATCTGCAACCGGTGGAAGAAGCGGTGGTTGCCCGCCGCGAGGGAACAGGACGCTGGCAACCAGTGCCGGCCTATCTCCGGAAAGTCGCCAAAGGCCTGGTTTCGGTAGGAGCGCTTCTGGAAAACGGTACTCCCGCCCGGGTGGTCGTCACGGAAATGACCGACCCACCCCTGGAGGACTTTCTCTCCCTGCCGGGCAAAATTGCCGACGATCAAGCCATGGCCGAGCTTGTGCACTGGAGCAATCGTGTACTGTTGCAGGCCAAAAACCGTACCCTCCCGCAACTCGTGCGGACCCTCTCGACCACTGAACTGCTGGATCTCGTCACCCAAGCGGAAAACGCCTTCCTCGATCTGAGCCGCTTGACGGAAATGGCCAAGGATCGCGGGCAGAAAGCGGTGGCCGAAGGGAGCGACGGCAGCGCGGCGCGGGAGTTGTCCCTCACCTACCGGGAGCGGGGCGACATCCTGAAACCAATCCTGGCGACGCTCAAACAGGAAATCGCCGCCCGTGGCGACAGGTAGAATCAAGGAGGAAACCCCGATGCGATCCGGCCTCGTCCCGATCCTGCTCATACTCTTGTTGCCGTCCATGGCGAGCCAGGTTCTGGCGGCTTCGGCCCTCGGTCAATTGGAAAGCGCGGCCGGACGAAGCATCAACAGTGTCAATGTGCCGATGCCGTCCAATCCCAGCATGGTTTCATCAGGCGGCGGGAGCGTCATCTCCGGCGCCGCGGGAGCAAGCAGGGCCGCGGCAACCCTCGGCGCCATCAGTATGGGGTTGCAGCTTTTCGACATGCTCAACGCGCTGGATTCGGCCGCGACCGCGAACAACGCCCTCCAGCTACAGGAGCAGCAACGCCTGGAACAGGAACGATTGCGGGCATTGCGCGAGCAATCCGCCGAGCAGTTACGCAGCAGTTGGGATCAGGCGGACGCCGACCATGCCGCCAACCTGGAAGGCGCGCTGGATGTGCCGGTGCGAACGGGGACAGCGTTTTTTGGCACCCCCGGAAATCCGAACAGCGGCGTGCTCCCGGGCCAGGCCGCCGCCACACCGCCTTCCGCCCCTCTCTCCACCCCCTCCTCCTCTTCGGCGACAACTGTTCGCACGCTCGTTCCTCCTCGCCAAAATTCGACGAGTTATCAGGAAATGCCGCCATTGACAACCGAGATAGCGCCCTCTCACGCCGAAATCCTGAGCAAAGGTGGCGAAGAATTCACGAAAAATGCCGCCAAGGATATCCTTGAAAATGCTCTTGCAAAAGGGATCGCCCTGCTGCCCAATCAGTGGAAAGCGGAGTTGATCTACGAACATCAGGGGAAAATGCGCCAATTTATCGACGAAATATTTTCCCACCTTGATGCTGATCGACTGGTCAAGACCATCGTTCACGGCACTCCGTCCGAAATGGCTCAACTGGAACTGGAAATCAGCAGAAGCGCCCGCCAGAGCGCGAAAAATCTGGTGGTCAGCGACGATATCCTGGAAGATGAGGAACCGGTTTTCCTGCTGAAACTGTTGCGGGGGGAAAAAGTCAGCGCCGGGGAAACCTGGAGCTTGATTAAAGGACGGATCTATTCGGGCGGTATCGACGCCACCACGGATCGCCTTTTATTTGGCGGCGGGTGAACCGGCCGGCATTCACACCCAAAGAAGGAGGACGCTACCCTGTAAACATCGCCGCACGCTAAAGCCCTTGATTTTTTGATCGCGGCTTCCTTCATCCTTACCGACGGGATTTCGCTGCGCGAGGGGCGGTCACCGCCCCTCGCGCGCTTCCTTCCCTTGGAAAAATCACCGCAATTCCTGCAAGGCCGTGTTGGCGAACTTGGCCAGCTTCTTGTTCCCGGAGGCCGCCACCTGCTCCAGGGCGGGAGCATATTTGCTGTTGCCCGAGGCGGCCAGCGCCTTACACAGCCAGGCCATGGTAGCCACCGACAGGTTGTCCAGGCTCCCGGCCGCCAGCATCCCGGTCAGGGCCGAGGC
>CALJLX010000154.1 GCA_937982495.1 uncultured Desulfuromonas sp. | reverse complement strand
ACTGGCCGACGCGGGGCGTGACTTCGATGGATTGAGAGGCTTCGCTTTCGACCAGCGTCTGGTTGAGCCGGACAATGACACGCAGGTTGTAGCTGTATGTGACACCGTTTTGCAGACCGAAATCTTCATGCCGGGTCTCGGTCAGAGGGGTGCTGTTGACCGGCAGGGAGGTCGGCTCTTCGCCGGGGGCGAGACGATAGAGATTGTAGCCGACGAGTTCGGCGGCGGCGGGGAGTTCCGGGGTTTGCCATGAGAGGCGCGCCATGCGGTCGTGACCACTGACTTCCTGCCAGCGAGGACCGGCCACGGCCGGGAGGAAGGGACGGCGGACGATGACCGGTTCGCCTTCGCGATTCTTCGTAGTATAGGGGGCCACCCGGTACTGGTAGCCGAAGCCCGTCTGCAGGACGTTGTCCCAGATGGTCAGACGATCCCCCCGGCGCTCGGCATTCTTCAGAAAGTCGAGATCGACTTGCAGCAGCAGGGTCGAGGTGTCGCGGCATTCGGGGCAGTCGTCGGTCGGGTTATAACGCATCTTGTAGACCCGGAAGCCTTGCAGGTCGGTCAAGGAAGAGCCGTCCTGATTGACCTTGGGGATGTCCCAGGCCACCTGAAAGCGTTTCCCCTGCTGCACCGCCGTCAACTTCTGGGGGGCGGCGGGAAGCGGTTTCTCCAGCGGTTTGACCGGGCCTTTCTTGCCGCAGCCGGCAAGGGCCAGCAGCAGGCAGGTCAAGAGCGGCAGCAGGCGATAGAGCAGGGTGGGTTTCATCGACGGCATCCCTTCGTTGTGCGTGACTGGTTTATCCCCGGCGTTCCGCCCGGGCCCGGGCGATCTCCCGCTCCACCGCCGCGCGGGCGGTGCCGCCGGTGGCGCGGCGGGCGTTGACCGAGGCTTCGAGGGTGACGAAATCGTAGATGTCGGCCTCGATCAGCGGCGAGAAGCGGCGGAATTCCTCAAGGGAGAGTTCGGGGATGTCCTTGCCGTTCTCCACGCAGTAGCGCACGGTCTTGCCCACCACCTCGTGGGCCTGGCGGAAGGGCAGTCCCTTGCGCACGCAGTAATCGGCCACGTCGGTGGCGGTGGAGAAGCCCCGGGCGGCGGCGACGCGCATGGTCTCGGCCTTGACCTTCATCAGCGCGATCATGTCGGCAAAAATCTTCAACGAGCCCTTGACCGTGTCGATGGAGTCGAAGAGCGGCTCCTTGTCTTCCTGCATGTCCTTGTTGTAGGCCAGCGGCAGGGATTTCATCAGGGTCAGCAAGGAAATAAGGTTGCCGTAGACGCGACCGGTCTTGCCCCGCACCAACTCGGGCACGTCGGGGTTCTTTTTCTGCGGCATGATCGAACTGCCGGTGCAGAAGGCGTCGGAGAGGTCGATGAAGTGGAAGTCGGCGGAGGACCAGAGAATCAGCTCCTCGGAGAGGCGCGACAGGTGCATCATCAATATGCTCGCGGCGGCGCAGAACTCGATGGCGAAGTCGCGGTCGGAGACGGAGTCGAGGCTGTTGCGGGTGACGCCGTCGAAACCGAGCTGTTCGGCGACAAATTCCCGGTCGATGGGGAAGGTGGTCCCGGCCAGCGCCCCGGCGCCCAGCGGCAGAACATTGAGGCGCTTGGCCACGTCCGCCATGCGTCCGGCGTCGCGCTTGGTCATTTCGTAATAGGCGAGCATGTGATGGGCGAAGAGCACCGGCTGGGCGGTCTGCAAGTGGGTGTAGCCGGGCATGATGACGGCGAGGTTCCGTTCCGCCTGGGCCAGCAGCGATTCTTGCAGTTTATCCAGATAGGCGAGGATCTCCTTCAGTTCGTCGCGCAGGTAGAGGCGCACGTCGAGGGCGACCTGGTCGTTGCGCGAGCGGGCCGTGTGCAGCTTGCCGCCGACCGGGCCGATGCGCTCGATGAGCCGCGCCTCGATGTTCATGTGGATGTCTTCGAGGGCCACGGAGAACTCGAAGTTTCCGGCCTCGATGTCGGCAAGGATCCCCTCCAACCCGGCGACGATGGTCTGGGCCTCCTCGGCCGCGATGATTCCCTGCTTGGCCAGCATCCGGCAGTGGGCGATGGAGCCCTGGATGTCGTAGCGGTACATCCGTTTATCGAAATCGATGGAGGCGGTGAATTCCTGGACGAATTTATCGGTCGGCTGGGTGAAGCGACCGCCCCAGAGCTGGTTTTGCGCCATGCGTGTCTCCTGTCTTTATCTGCTATCGGTCGAAAATGTTGTCGGGTCGGGTTGAAAAATCCAAAACAAAAGCAGCCTCGCGCCCGCTCATTCTATTCGCTAGAGCTCGCAGAGCGCACGGAGAAGGTCAAAAGCGAGGTATTCTCTGTGTCCTTTGCGAGCTCGAGTGAGCGAAGCGAACGGGCGAGAGAATGATTTTCACGTCTGCGTTTCCCCGTTTTCCTCGATCCGTCGCCACTGCTCCCCCTCGGGGCGGAAGATGCCGTGGATCTTCAGCGGTACCCGGGTGGTGCGGGGGTCGAGTTCGTGAAAGAGGGGCAGGTTGAAATAGTAGAGCCGGGACGCCGTGCCGAAGCGCAATCGGCAGACCGGCAAGCCGCCGAAGTCGTCGACTTCGAACTCGGGATCCGTCGTCGGGCCGATTTTGTGGCTCTGGTGGATGACTACCGAGGAACGGCCAAAACTGTAGGTGCCGTTGCCGACGATGCCGCTTGATTCGCCCGAGGTGTTGCAGAAGACGGTGATGGTGTCCCGCACCCCCGGGGTGTAGGCGAGGTATTCGCCGTAAAAGCCGTTGACCACGTCGCGGAAGGCGCGGTGTTCCGGTTTCGGATTGAACTGGAGCACGGCCAGCAGGTCGAGGCGCTGACGGGTCTGAAAAAAGAGCTGGTTGGCCTTCTCGATGATGTGGTTGATGTTCGACTGGTAAACGTCCCGGTAGACGTAATCGAGACAGATCACCGGCATGAAGTTGAAGCAGGCCGGGCGGCAGCGAAAGAGGGGGAAGATCTTGCCCCGGTAGAGGTCGTGCTGGGCGTCGAGATGTTCCTCGCCGACGAAGGGATGGCTCTTGGCCAAGAGGAAGATCCGCGTGCGCCCGTCCGCTTCCTTGACTAACGTGACGGCGACGTTGGTCGGCAACTGCTCAATGTCCCCCGAATCGAGGTCTTCCTCCACCGAGGCCAGGGCTTCGCCGTTGTCGGCCCGGTAGCGGCGCAGCAGATCGCGATATTCGCTGAGGCGCATGTGTTCGATGCCGAACATGACCACCGAGTTGGGGCGAAAGCCGGCAATGATGATTTCCAGCGCATCCTCTACCCGCGTCAAGGGCATGGTCGCTTCCGGAAAGATCAGAAAATGGCATTTCTTCAGATTGCCCTGCCCCGCGCCCACCAGCTCCAGAATCGAGCGGATCCGTTGCCAGCCCTCCTCCGGGTCGACCAGGCGACAGGCCGCATCGCGCATGGCCAGGTGGCTGGGGATCTGGCAAACCATGCAATGCAGGTGGTGCCCGTGGAGAAAGTCGATGTGGATCGGCTTGTCGACGATCTTGAACATGGCTTAGCCTTCTTCGGCGGGGCGGACCTGGGGCAGGTTTTCGTCGAGAAGTTCCTCGTCGGGTCGGCGTTCCGGGGGCGCGGTTTCATGCCAGCCGAGTTCGGGGAAGAGCTTGCCGAGGATGTAGCGGGTGCCGGGGGGCATGGGATAGCGGGGGAGTTCGGCTTTCCCGACCCAGATCGCCTCGGTGCACTCGTCGCCGTTCGGTTTGAGGTCAAGGCACAAAGGGCTGGCCCGATAATAGAGAATGATGAAATGATCGTTCCTGTCGCCGACGCCGACATGCTCGTAGACATCGATCAGCCCCTCGGCGCGCACGGTGATGCCGACCTCCTCCATGACTTCCCGGTGCAGGGCGGCAAGGATCGCCTCGCCGTGATCGATTTTGCCGCCGGGCATGACCCACAGGCTGCAGAAGGGCTGGATGCAGCGTCGGGTCAGCAGCACCCGATCCCGGTCGTCGATGACGCAGGCGACCACCGAGGTTTTGATGAGCGGTTGCTTGGCGAATTCCATGGGCAGATGGTCGTAGGGGCGCGGCACGCCGCGCCCCTACCGCTTCCTTCGGAATGATTACTTCTTGTTCTGCCGCTGGATGGCGGCGATGCGCATACGCAGGGCGTTGAGCTTGATGAAACCCTCGGCGTCGGCCTGGTTGTAGACGTCGTCCTTTTCGAAGGTGGCGAAGTCGACGTTGAACAGGCTGTCGCTGGCCGAGTCGCGGCCGACTACCCGGCAGTGCCCCTTGTAGAGTTTGATGCGGGCCTTGCCGTTGACGGTCTGCTGCGACGCGTCGATCAGCGTCTGCAGCACCTGGCGCTCGGGGGAGAACCAGTAGCCGTTATAGATCATGTCCGCGTAGCGGGGGACCAGCGAATCGCGCAGGTGCATGACTTCGCGGTCCATGCAGATCGACTCGACGGCGCGATGGGCCTCTTCGAGGATGGTGCCGCCGGGAGTCTCGTAAACGCCGCGGCTCTTCATGCCGACGTAGCGGTTTTCCAGCAGATCGACCCGACCGATGCCGTGCTTGCCGCCAAACTCATTGAGCTTGGCCAGCAACTTGGCCGGGGAGAGGCGCTCGCCGTTAACCGCCACGGCATCCCCTTTTTCGAATTCGATCTCGACATATTCCGGTTGATCCGGGGCGTCCTCGGGGCGGACGGTGAGCTGGTACATCTCTTCCGGCGCCTCGGCCCAGGGGTTTTCCAGAA
>CALJLX010000153.1 GCA_937982495.1 uncultured Desulfuromonas sp. | reverse complement strand
GAGGTCTGGCGGGATTATTTCGATTATCAGGGGGTCGCCGAGGCGATCCGCGCCATGGTGGTGCGCGGCGCGCCGGCGATCGGCGTGGCGGCCGCCTTCGGCGCCTGGTTCGGCGCCCGCGACATCGAGGCGGAGGACTTCGACGGCTTTTTCGCCCAGTTCGAAAAAGTCTGCGCGACCCTGGCCGCGACCCGGCCGACGGCGGTCAATCTCTGCTGGGCGCTGGAGCGGATGAAAAACTTCGCCAGGGCGAGCAGCTCCTATCCGCTGGCGGATATCAAGATCGCCCTGGAATACGAGGCGATGGCCATCGCCGATGAGGATATCCGCGTCAACATGGCCATGGGCCGCCACGGCCAGGAGCTGATTCCCGACGGGGCGCGGGTTCTCACCCACTGTAACGCCGGCGCCCTGGCCACCGGCGGTTTCGGCACCGCCCTCGGCGTGCTCCGTGCCGCCCGGGCGGCGGGCAAGAACATCTCGGTGCTGGCCGACGAGACCCGCCCTTTCTTGCAGGGCGCGCGGCTGACCGCCTGGGAATTGCAGAAGGACGGCATTCCCGTCACCCTGATCTGCGACAACATGGCCGGTTACCTGATGAGCCAGGGCGAGATCGACTGCGTCATCGTCGGCGCCGACCGCATCGCCGCCAACGGCGACACCGCCAACAAGATCGGCACCTACACCGTGGCGGTACTGGCGAAGGAGCACGGCCTCCCCTTCTACGTCGCCGCGCCGACCTCGACCATCGATATGACCCTGGCCGACGGCGGCCAGATTCCCATCGAAGAGCGGGACGCCCGCGAGGTCACCCACTGCGGCGACAAGCGGATCGCCCCCGAGGGCGTGGCGGTGCGCAATCCTTCCTTCGATGTGACTCCGGCCCGGCTGATTTCCGCCATTATCACCGAATGGGGGATCGCCCGCGGCGACTACGGCGAAGGGCTCAAGTCCCTCATGACCCGGGTGCGCTGATGACGCCGGCGGCCCTCGCCGAACGTCTGCGCCGAGCCCTCGCCGGCACGTCGGACGCCCGTCGGGAACTGGCGCGGGAGCTCGGTTTCGCCGAGCTGGAGAAGACCGCCGTCAACCTGGAACTACTGGACGAAATGCTCGGGGATGGGGAGCTGCTCGCGACGTTGACGGATGAGGCGCGGGCCGCCGCCGATCCCGACCTCGCCCTGAACAACCTGGAACGCCTCGGCAACTGCCTCCCGCGCGAGAACCTGACGGCGACGCTCTCCCTGCCGGAAAGCCGCCGCCCGCTCCTCACCGTCCTCGGCGCCTCGCCTTTTCTGACCGGCATCCTCTGCCGCAAACCCTCTTATTTCCAAGATCTCTTCGCCGGGGAAATCCGGCGGCGCAAGGACGAGTCGGCGATGCTCGTCGAACTGCGTGAACGGATTCCGGAAACGGCCCCCTTCGCCGCGCTGCAGAAAGAGCTGCGCCAGTACAAATCCCGGGAGATGCTGCGCATCGGCGCCCGCGACCTGGGGGGGCTGGCCGACCTGGTGGAAGTCACCGCCGAACTCTCGGCCCTGGCCGCCGCTACCCTGCAACGAGCCTATGAGGTCTGCACGGTCCTGCTGCGGGCCGAATACGGCGCGCCGATTCTTGACGGAGAAAACGGCGCGCCGGGGGGGGAAGCGGAATTCACCATCCTCGGCATGGGCAAGTTCGGCGGCCGCGAACTCAACTTCTCGTCCGACATCGACCTCATCTACTTCTACTCCTCGGAACGGGGCCTGAGCAGCGGCGTTTCCGATCCCACCGGCGCCGTCAAAAACCGCATCCACCTCCACCCCTACTTCTGCAAACTGGCCGAACTGATCACCAAGGCCATCAGCCAGCCGACGGAAGACGGCTTCGTCTTCCGCGTCGATCTGCGCCTGCGGCCGGAGGGAAACAGCGGCGAGATGGCCAACTCCCTGCGCAGCGCCGAGGTCTACTACGAAAGCTGGGGGCAGAGCTGGGAGCGAGCGGCGCTGATCAAGGCGCGGCCGGTGGCCGGCTCCCTTCCCCTCGGCGAACGGCTGCTGAAAAGTCTGGAACCCTTCGTCTTCCGCCGCTATCTCGACTACGGCATGGTCGACGACATCAAGGGGATGAAGCAAAAGATCGACCAGAGCCTGGCCCGCAAGCAGGAGGCGGAAACCAATCTCAAGCTCGGCCGGGGAGGCATCCGCGAAATCGAGTTCTTCATCCAGGCCCTGCAACTGATCCATTCGGGGCGCAAGCCGTCCCTGCGGGAGAAAAACTCCCTGCGCGCCCTCGACCGCCTGCAAAAAGAAGGGCTGATCGGCGCCGAGGTGCGGGCGACGCTGCGCGAGGCCTACATCTTCCTGCGCACCGCCGAGCACCGCATTCAGGTGGTGCAGGAGCGGCAGACCCACAACCTCCCCACCGGCGAAGCCGAGCGCCGGGCTCTGGCCCGGCGCTGCGGCTTCGCCAACCACGCCGCCTTCGCCGTCGCCCTGGAAAAGCACCGAAGCGGCGTCGAAGCGATCTACCGCGACCTCTTCTACACCAGCGAGGCGGAAAGCCGCGAAGAGGTCCGCCCCGAAGTCAGCTTCCTCTTCGATCCCGGCGCCGACGTCGATCTGATCAAGGATCTGCTGGAAGAAAAGGGCTTCAAAAATCCCGACGCCGCCTATGAAACCCTGCTCGTCCTCCGCGACGGGCCGCCCCACGCCCATATCACCCGCCGGACCCGGCGCCAGTTGGAACGCATCGCCCCGCTGCTGATGCAGGCGGTGCTCGACTCCCCCGAGCCGGAAATGGCCCTGCTCAACCTCGAACGCTTCATGACCACGGCGGTGCGCCGGGCGCGGGGCACCTTCTACGCCCTGCTCGCGGAAAACCGCGAGATCATCACCGTGCTCATCTCCCTCTTCAGCACCAGCCAGTTCCTCTCGCGGATCTTCATCCAGCACCCGGAGATTCTCGACTCCCTCGTTTCCGGCGCCCATGCCCTGGCCTACAAGAACCGCGAGACCCTGGAGCGGGAGCTCGCCGCCCTGCTCGCCGAGGCGGACAACTACGAAGACAAGCTGGAAATTCTGCGCCGTTTCCGCAACGAGGAATTCCTGCGTCTGGCCATGAGCGATACCCACGGCAAGACCCCCCAGGGGGAGCTGACCTCGCAGCTCTCCTATCTTGCCGATGCCTGTCTGAAACAGGCGACGGCCATCGCCCGGGAAGAACTGATCCCCCGCTTCGGCCTCCCTTTTTGCAAGGAGAGCGGCGAGGAAGCCGGTTTCGCCATCGTCGGCATGGGCAAGTTGGGGGGGATGGAACTGAACTACCACTCGGACCTGGACATCATCTTCATCTACGAGGGCGAGGGGCAAACCCGGCCGGCGGCGGGGACCGAGTCCGACCGCTTCAGGGGGCAGAGCAATCCCGAATACTTCGCCCGGCTGGCGCAACGGATCATCTCGGTGCTGACCCTGATGACCCGGGAGGGCTACGTCTACCAGATCGACACCCGGCTGCGCCCCTCGGGGAACCAGGGGCCGCTGGTGACGAGCCTGGCCGCCTACCGGCGTTACCACGAATCCTCGGCCGCCCCCTGGGAACGCCAGGCCCTGACCAAGGCCCGGGTCGTCCTCGGTCCCGAAGCCCTGGCCCGGCAGATCGAGACAATCAATCGCGAGATCGTCTATCTGCGGCCGGTGCCGGCGGAACTGCAAACCGAGATCCGCCGACTGCGGGCGCGCATGGAGAGTGAAATCGCCAAGGAGCGCGCCGGCCATTTCAACATCAAGACCGGGCGTGGGGGGATGGTGGACGTGGAATTCATCGTCCAGTACCTGCAGATTCGCCACGGCGCCGCCCACCCGACGCTACAGGTCGGCAACACCCTGGAAGCCCTGGCCGCCCTGGAAGGAGCAGGCATTCTCGCCCCCGAGGACCGCGTCGCCCTGGAAAGCGGCTACAAATTCCTGCGCCGCCTGGAAAACCGCCTGCGACTGGTCCACGACCAGTCGATCAACGACCTCTCCGGCGACCGCGCCTATCTGCTCAAACTCGCCCGCCGCCTCGGCTACCCCGAGCGCCCCCGGCGCCCGGACGAAGTCTTTCTGGAGGAATACCGCCAAGTCACGGAAAAGATCCGGGCCATCTTCGAGGACCTGCTCGGCAGCGACGAGACGGCGGAAAGCTCAACACCGTAGACAATGTAGGATGCGGAGACGCAGGAACCGCATCAGCCCCCGCACCGACACCGCGATGCGGTTCGCCATGTTCACCGCATCCTACGGAGAGGGGATGACGGCAGGGATCAGCCGACGCCGATTTCGATCTGGCGGGGCTGGGCGTCCGGCTTTTTCGGCAGCACGATCGTCAGCACCCCCCGGTCGCAGCGGGCGCCGGCCCGGTCGGGATCGACGCTCGCCGGCAGGGCGAAAACCCGGCGGAAAGGGCCGTGCTCCCGTTCGATCCTCTGATAGCGAGCCTGACGTTCCTCCTGTTCCAGTCGCCGCACCCCCTGAACAATCAAAGTTCCCCCTTCAATGCGCACATCGATATCCTCCTGATCGACCTCGGGAAGATCCAGTTTGATGACGACCTCCCGCTCATCTTCATAGACATCCGCCGCCGGCTGCCACAGCCCCTGTTCAAAGGGCTCGCCGCCGCTCCGTTCCCGGCTCATCTCCAGCAGGCGTTCCATCCGTTCCTGCATGGACCGCAGTTCGGGCCAGGGGCTCCATCGGGTTATGACCATCGTTATCTCCTGCGTCTGAGTCACTGCTCTTCAGGGAGTGGACCGTCTCACCCCGCCCTGAAATCAATCATGAAAGACCTTTATGATACGGCTGGAGTTCGAGAAAAAACAATGCTATAAACGAGCCATCCGGAAGAATTGAAGAGGGAAATCGCCATGGAAGGATTGATTCGCAAATTGCTTCGGGAGTCGGGAAACGACGACCTGCGGCTGGCCGCCGGAATCGAAAGGCTCGCCGGGCGTTACGGCGACGAGATCTACCAGGAAGCGCTGCGGCAGCTGACCTCCAAAACCTTCCCCCCCAAAGCCGCCCGCAAGCACTGGCTCCTTGCCCTTTTGCACCGCGATCGGATCTTCCCCGAGAACAGCCGTTCCGGCCGCCTGCGCGCCGCCCTGCTCGACTACCTGCACGCCGTCACCCACGAAA
>CALJLX010000152.1 GCA_937982495.1 uncultured Desulfuromonas sp. | reverse complement strand
CTTGGGGGTGACCCTCGATGAGGTTCTCGGCGCGGCCAAGATTATTTCGGGACTTGATCCCCGTCCGGGAAGCATCTTTACCCAGGAGGAGGTGCATTACATCACTCCCGACATCTTCGTCTACAAGATCAACGACGAATATGTCGTGGTCCTCAATGACGAGGGGCTGCCCAACCTGCGCATCAATGCCTTCTATCGCAACGCCCTGGCGGGCGGCGAGGGGATCGACGCCCAGGCCGGCGAGTACATTCAGGACAAGATGCGCGGCGCCGTCTGGCTGATCAAGAGTATTCATCAGCGCCAGCGCACCATTTACAAGGTGACCAAGAGTATCGTCAAGTTCCAGCGGGAGTTTTTCGACAAGGGGGTGGCCTACCTCAAACCCCTGGTCTTGAGGGATGTGGCCGAGGATATCGAGATGCACGAGTCGACCATCAGCCGCGTCACCACCAACAAGTATGTACAGACCCCACAGGGTCTGTTCGAACTCAAATATTTTTTCAACAGCGGCATCAATACCACCGAGGGTGATTCCGTCGCCTCGGAGAGCGTCAAGAGCAAAATCAAGGAGATCATTGCCGGAGAAAATCAAAAGAAGCCCTATTCCGATCAGAAAATCGTCGACCTGCTGCTGGAGCAGGGGATCGACATCGCCCGTCGGACCGTGACCAAGTATCGAGAGATGCTCGGCCTTGGCTCTTCCACGGAGCGCAAACGACATTTTTAATGCTTCAGGGTGGCTAAGCTCCCAGGAATCGATATACTGGGTAACAAGCTGGTTTCACCGGGAGAAACTTAATCATTGGGAGGTTTCAACCATGCAGATTGATGTGACATTCAGACATATGGAAGTCAGCGAGCCGGTTCGCGCCTATGTCGCGGAGAAGCTGGAGCGGGTCAAGAAATATATCGACGAGCCGATCGATGGCCAGGCTTTCCTTTCGGTCGAGAAGAAAATTCGCCACAAGGCGGTGGTGACGATCAGCGCCAAAGGAATTACTATCAAGGCCTCCGAGGAAACCAACGACATGTACGCCGCCATCGATGCGGTGATCGACAAGATCGAGCGGCAGCTCAAGCGTTACAAGGACAAACTGAAAAAGCACAAGCCCGCCAGCGGCAAGGAACGCCAGATCCAAAAGACCGTTTTTGCCGCCGAGAGTATCGATCTCGGCTCTCCCGAGCCGACCATCATCCGCAGCAACAGTTTCCCGGTCAAGCCGATGGCTGTCGAGGAAGCGGTCATGCAGATGGACCTGCTGCACAAGGATTTTCTCGTCTTCACCGATTCGACCACCGATGAGATCAATGTCGTCTACCGCCGCAAGGATGGTAACTACGGCCTGATTGTTCCCCAGACCAAATAAGTTCCCGGCACGGCCCGACGACGAAGCGAGCGATTTTCGTCGTCGGGCCGTTTCCCGTTTGCCAACCCGTTAATAAGTGCAGGTCATGAAGATTGCGGAACTACTGAATCCGAACGCGATTGCCGGCGAATTGAAGGCGACCGGGAAGGATGCGGCTTTGGGCGAGCTCACCGATGTTCTCGTCAAGGCTTTTGGCAACCTGGATCCCGAGGAGGTTCTGCGCGTTCTCCATGAGCGGGAGGCCCTGGGAAGCACCGGCATCGGCGAAGGAGTCGCCATTCCCCACGGTAAGCTTGCCCGACTCGACCGGTTGCTGCTGGCTTTCGGCCGCAGTCGCGGAGGGGTTGACTTCGATTCGATGGATGGCCGCCAGGCCCATCTCTTTTTCCTTTTGGTTGCCCCCGAGGAGTCGGTGGGGGTGCATTTGAAAACCCTGGCTCGGATCTCCAAGCTGCTGAAGAATCCCTCGGTACGGCGCCGTCTCATTGACGCCCCGGCGGAAGCTCTGTACACCATCATCGCCGAGGAAGAAGACCGGATGTAAAGGGTTTTTCCTCTCCCCGTCCATCGCGAACCCAGGTAAATTCAAAGGCATGGCTGGTCTGAGTATCCAAGAGTTGCTGGCCGAAAAAGAGGCCGGTCTCGATCTCGAATTGCTGGCCGGCGAGCG
>CALJLX010000151.1 GCA_937982495.1 uncultured Desulfuromonas sp. | reverse complement strand
GTCGCCAAGGGCGGGATTGGTTACTTTGAGGGCATGGTAAATTTCCGGAAGTTTGCCGGCCTCGAATTCCACGTCGATGACGGGACCGATAACCTGAGTAATTTTACCTTTATTCATGATGAACCGTTCCTCCTTTATCACACCGGCGCCCGGTGCGAAAGATCGTTCGAATTAATTCTTGACCGATTCCGCCCCGGAAATAATCTCCATGAGCTCCTTGGTGATGGCCGCCTGCCGGGCGCGATTATACTGCAGGGTCAACTTACCGATCATTTCCTTGGCGTTCTTGCTGGCACTGTCCATGGCGCTCATGCGGGCGCCATGTTCCGAGGCCACGGACTCAAGGAGAGCGCGGAAAATCTGCACTTCGACATTTTTCGGCAGCAACTGCTCCAGTACCGCGCCGCGATTCGGCTCGTACAGGTACTGTGTCATATGCGTCCCCTCGGCTACTTCGCGGGGAATGATCGGCAACAGCTGGGCGGTCGTCACCACCTGGGAAATGGCACTGCGGAAGGCATTGTAGATCAGATAGACCGCGTCATACTGCTCGGCCACATACCCGTCGACAACCTCCTGCCCAAGCAGGGACGCTGTACCGAAGGAGATGTTCCCAGTGATGTTTTCATAGACCTTGCCGATGTTGAGACCGGAACGGTGCTTGAGATATTCCTTGCCCTTGCGCCCGATGATCATCAGGTCGTAAGCTTCAAAGCCATCTTCATTCTTACGGACAAAGCGCTCGGCGGTTTTACAGATGTTCGCGTTGAACCCGCCACACAGGCCCCGATCCGCTGTCAGCACAACAACCAGCGCCCGCCGTTTGCCCCGAGAGAAGAGCAGGGGATGGGCTTCCGCTTCCTCCCTGGCGGCCAGGCTGGAAAGGACTTCCAGCATCTTGTCGGCGTAAGGCCGCGAGGCGACCACCGCTTCCTGGGCGCGCCGGAGTTTCGCGGCCGAGACCATTTTCATAGCCTTGGTGATCTGCTGGGTGTTTTTGACCGAGCTGATCCGTTTTTTTATGTCCTTCAGACTTGGCATCTGTCTAACCTTTGGCTGGCGATGATTTACGCTACGAACTGACCCTTGAATTCGTCGAGAGCCGCTTTGATGCGCACTTCAAGGTCGGCATCGATGGCTTTTTTCTCCCCGAGGTCGCCGAGCAGCTGGCCGTGGTTGGCTTCGAGGAAGGTCAGCAGCTCCTGCTCGTAACGCTGAATGGCCGTCGTCGGATACTCGTCGACGTAACCATTGTTGGCGGCATAAATCGCCAGAACCTGCTTCGCCACCGGCAGCGGCTGGTACTGACCCTGCTTGAGGATCTCCACCAGACGGGCGCCACGGTTGAGCTGACGCTGAGTCGCGGCGTCGAGGTCGGAACCGAACTGGGCAAAAGCGGCCATCTCGCGATACTGGGCCAGGGCCAGACGCAGGGTACCGGCGACCTGTTTCATCGCTTTTACCTGAGCGCTACCACCGACACGAGATACGGAGAGACCGACGTTGATCGCCGGACGCACACCGGAGTAGAAGAGATCGGTTTCCAGGAAAATCTGGCCGTCGGTGATGGAGATAACGTTGGTCGGAATATAGGCGGAAACGTCACCAGCCTGGGTTTCGATAATCGGCAGAGCGGTCAGGGAACCGGCGCCAAGCTCGTCGTTGAGCTTCGCGGCACGCTCCAGCAGGCGGCTGTGCAGATAGAAGACGTCCCCGGGGTAGGCTTCGCGTCCCGGCGGACGACGCAGCAGCAGGGAAAGCTGGCGATAGGCAACGGCCTGCTTGGACAGGTCGTCGTAGATGATCAGAGCATGGCGGCCGCTGTCACGGAAGAACTCGCCCATGGTGACGCCGGTGTAGGGCGAGATGAACTGCAACGGGGCGGGGTCGGATGCGGTCGCGGCGACGACGATGGTGTAATCCATGGCTCCGTGCTTCTTGAGCTTGTCGACAACCTGGGCAACCGTCGAACGCTTCTGGCCGATGGCGACATAGATACAGATGACGCCATTGCCTTTCTGGTTGATGATGGTGTCGATGGCGACGGCGGTCTTGCCGGTCTGCCGGTCGCCGATGATCAGCTCGCGCTGGCCGCGGCCGATGGGAACCATGGCGTCGATCGCCTTGAGACCAGTCTGCATCGGCTCATGAACCGATTTACGGGCAACGATGCCGGGGGCCTTGATTTCCACCTGGCGGGCATCCTTGGACTTGATCTCGCCCTTGCCGTCGATGGCAATGCCGATACCGTTAACCACCCGGCCGATCAACGCCTCGCCCACGGGAACCTGAACGATGCGCTCGGTACGCTTGACGGTGTCCCCTTCCTTGATGTGGTGCGCCTCGCCGAGGATGGCCGCGCCGACATTGTCTTCTTCCAGGTTGAGAACCATGCCCATGATGCCACCGGGGAACTCCAGCAGCTCACCGGCCATGGCCTTGTCCAGACCATGGATGCGGGCAATACCGTCACCGACGGAGATAATGGTCCCGGTTTCGCTGACCTCGACTTCGCGACCGAAGTTTTCGATCTGCTTCTTAATAATCGCGCTGATTTCTTCTGCTTTGATTTCCATTATCCTTCTCACCCCTTCTTTAAGGTATCTTCAATCCGCTTAAGCTGGGTCTTAATACTTCCGTCGAATATTTTGCCGCCAACCTGGGCCTGCAACCCGCCGATCAGCGCCGAGCGTACACTCACCGTCAACTCTACATGTTTGCCGGTCTTTTCTTCCAGACCGGTGGCGATAGCCTTACGCTGGTTCTGGTTGAGTTTGGAGGCGGAAACGATGTGCGCGCGCAGGATACCGGAAATCTCATCGGCAAAGTCGCGGTACTGCGACTCGATCTGCGGCAACAAGCGCAGCCGCCCCTTGGCCAGAAGTAGCCCGAGAAACTTCCGCATTCCCTCCGACAGCTGGAGCTTGGCGCCCAGGTCGGTCAGAATCGCGGTCTTCTTTTCCACGGGGAAGGAAGGACTGTCCAGGATCAGGCGAAGCTGTTTCTCCCGTGCGAGGAGATTCTTGAAATCGGCCAGTTCCTGACCATAGCCCTCCACCATCTTCTGCTCGGACCCCAGGGTCACCAGGGCCTTGGCATACCTCTTGGTAATCGCGCTGACGCTCAATGTAGTTCTCCCACCTTCTTCATGTATTCATCGACGAGACGATTCTGGTCGTTGCTGTTGAAGTTCTTTTTCAGCAGCTCTTCCGCCAGTTTCAGTGCCATGTCGCTGGCTTCCCGCTGCAATTCGACGCGGGCCTTGGCGATTTCGAGAGCAGCGGATTTCTTGGCTTCGTCTTCGATTTTGTGGGCCATTTCGCGGGCGTTGGCGAGGATGCGTTCCCGCTCCATCTCCCCTTCGCGCTTAATGGCGGCGTAGATGTCATCGATTTCCGCCGAGGCCTTGGTCAACTTGTCGTCGTACTCGGCGAACTTCGCTTCGGCCCTATCCTGGGCGGCCTTGGCTTCACCGAGGGCTTTTTCGATCCCTTCCTTGCGCCCGGCCAAACCCTTGCGAATCGGCTTGGTGACAAAGTACGCCAGCAGTCCGAAGGTGACGGCGAAATTGAAGCAGCGGTAGAGAAAATCCTTAAGGAGCACACCGCTATCGACATGGTGCCCTTCACCGCCGGCAGCCAGAGCCGCGGCGGCCGTCGCCACCATCAGGAATCCGGCAAGGATGCCGACCATCTTAGTTTTCATGCGAACCCCCTTGACGTTCATTTACAGCGCCCTCCCCAGAATCTTCGAGGCGATCTGCGAAGCCAAGGCATTCGCTTCTTTTTTCAGAATCTTGCCGGCGGCATCGGCCTCACCGGCAACCCGGGTCTTGATCTCCTGAAGCTGCGCCGCGGCCTTGTTCTGCGCCTGCGTCAGAATAGTCGCTTCTTCGGCGGCGGCCGCCTTGCGCATTTCGGCACGCTCTTCATTGCCCTTGATTTTCGCGGCCTGCAGTTGCTGCTGGTAACGCTCCATCTTCTCGTTGATCGTGGCTTCCAGCTCCTTGGCCCGGGCGTGGGAACCGTCGATGGTTTCACGGCGGCGATTGAGCATGCCGCGCAGAGGGCGGTAGAGGATGAAGTTCAGCGCCGCCATCAGGATGAAGAAGTTGGCGAACTGAAGCCATATTGTCCAATCGACTTTGATCACTGCACACCCCTTGTTTTGAGCCTTGAGATAAAGAAGCCGGTTCGGAACTCAATCTTTCGAACCGGTTGATTAAAAATCCAGCTTAGCCAGGAAGTAAAACAGGGCATTGCTATCACAGGAGATCCCGAACTGTCAAGCCTCTTTGCTTCCACGCCGCAGCTTTTTTGGCTTTTTCTTACGTGAAAATTCCGGCGGGACCACAGCCTGGTCGGCAAGATCGACTCAGGACGATTTCGCGGAGTCCGCGGGGCTCATGGACAATGTCCCATTAAAAATGACGCCCGCCTCCACCATCAAGACGGGGGTTTCAAGTGTTCCGTCAATCTGGGCCGGCGCGCGTAGTTCAACCTTGTTCTGCACCTTGACATTTCCGTCTAGTTTGCCGCTGACAATCAGTGTTCCAACGGAAATTTCCCCTTGGATATCCGCCCCGGGACCGATGATGAGGATGTCCCGCGACTGGATTTCGCCACGAAAAACACCGTCGATGCGAACAATTTCATCGAACACCAGCTTACCCTCGAACTGGCTCCCCGGACCCAGAAAAGCTTTGATATCACTTTTATCCACGGGACTTTCTTTACGCATGCGATCTCTGTCCTTCCCCATCAGCAACACAAAACGCTCCTCAGGAGACCCCGAGAAATTCCAACAGCCGATTCAACTCTTCCGGGGAGTAAAAAGCGATCTCGATCTTCCCCCCCTTGCCCCGGCTGTTGATTTTCACCTGGGTCCCCAAGACCTTTTTCAGCTCGGTTTCAAGGTGCTGCATCTGCGGAGTGCCCTGGGGTTTTTTCCGCGCCTTGACAGGGGCGCCGAAATGTTTGATTTTTTTGACCAGGGCTTCCGTTTCACGCACCGACAAGGACTTCTGCACCACTTGGTCCCGGGCTTCGAGTAGATCCTCATCATTTTCCAGGGCAAGCAGGGCACGGGCATGGCCCATGCTCAACCGTGCCTGCATGACATCCTCCCGCACCCCTTCCGGCAGTCTCAGCAGACGCAGGGAGTTGGCGACGGTAGAACGGTCCTTGCCCACCCGCCGGGCCATCTCCTCCTGGGAAAAATCGAAATTTTCCATCAGGTTCCGGTAGGCTTCGGCCTCTTCAATGGGGTTCAGGTCTTCCCGTTGGATGTTTTCGATGAGCGCCATCTCCAGCGCCCAATCCTCGGAAACATCTTGAATAACCACGGGAATTTCCCGCAGACCGGCCTTTTGCGAGGCCCGCCAGCGGCGTTCGCCGGCGATGATCTGGTAATGGTCGTCGACCTGGCGAACCACCAAGGGCTGGATCACACCCTTTTCCCGAATGGAGGCGACCAGTTCGGCCATCTTTTCATCGTTGAAGGTTTTCCTGGGCTGCTGGCTGTGCGGACGTAAGTCCTCGATTGGACAAAGGAAATACTTCCTCCCCTCTTGGGTGGCGGAATTCAGGAGAGCGCCGATGCCCTTGCCGAGCGCGGGTCGTTTTGCCATATCAATGTCCTGCTTCGATGATTTCCTTAGCCAATTCCAGATAGGCCTGCGCCCCCCGCGAGGCGATGTCGTAGAGCAGCACCGGCAGTCCGTGGCTCGGGGCCTCGGAAAGTCTTACGTTGCGGGGAATGACCGAGGCGAAGACCTGATCGCCAAAATGAGTGCGGATCTCTTCACTGACCTGATGAGAAAGGTTGTTGCGCCCATCGAACATGGTGAGAAGAATGCCCAGCACCTTAAGTTCGGGATTGAGCTGCTTTTGAATCAGACGGATGGTCTTCATCAACTGGCTCAGCCCCTCCATGGCGTAGAACTCACACTGCAGGGGGATCAGCACCGAATCGGCGGCGGTCAACGCGTTGACGGTCAGCAGGCCGAGGGAAGGAGGGCAGTCGATGATAATGTAGTCGTATTCGGCGCTGATCTGACCCAAGACCTCCCGTAACTTCCCTTCGCGGGCAAAGGCCGAGACGAGTTCGATTTCCGCGCCGATCAGGTCGGTATTGGAAGGCAGAATGTCGAGATGGTCGAGGTTGGAGCGAACCCGTACTTCCTGGGCGGAAGCGTCCCCCAACAAGGCATGGTAAACGGTCAACTCCTGTCCACACTTATCGATACCGACACCGCTGCAGGCATTCGCCTGTGGATCCATGTCGACCAGCAGGGTCCGCTTTTCCGCGGCGGCAAGAGAAGCAGCCAGATTTACGGCAGTGGTCGTCTTGCCCACTCCCCCTTTCTGGTTCGCTACCGCGATGATTCGTGCCATATGGTTCACTCCTTGGGCTGAGCCGGAACGCAGAACTTACCATAACCCCCTTATTCAGCAAAGAAAAAACTGTTTTTTCGCAATCACTTCGAGGCCATCAGCAGATATGGGCGAGTAACCGGCATTCGCCACTACATATTGTAGCAACCAAGAACAGACCCTGGCTTCCCTTGGTTTTTCCTTCCGTTACCTTTAAATCCGACGGAAAAGTAGGATTTGCCGCTCTCCGGCATTCAGCGGTAAGGAGAATCGATGTACTTTGTCGAACGCCAATCCCAGTTCACGCAAAGATTTCTCTTCCGCCCGCAATTCCCGCTCTCCTTCCGGCCCCTTCATCGCGACCAAAAGCCCACCTTCTCTCAGACAGGGGCGAGAAAGAAAGGCAAACTCCGCTATTGAGGCAAAAGCCCGGGAGACAACCACATCAAACCCATCGTCAAAACCATTCCACCGGGGCAGGCCCTCGATTCTTAGATGCAAGGGAATACAGTGATCAAGTCCGAGACGTCGCACGACATGCCGCTGGAAGTTGATTTTTTTTCCCACGGCATCCACCGTTACCACCGGCCGAGCAGGATCGACGATCGCCAGGGGCAGACCAGGGAAACCTCCCCCCGAGCCGACATCGAGAAGACGTTCCCCGGATTGCAGAAAGGGCACAAGCGAAAGGGAATCCGCCAGATGCTTGACAACAACCTCTTCCAGCAAGCGAATGGAAGTCAGATTCACCTTCTTGTTCCAGCGCAGCAACTCCTCGCCGAGCCAGAGCAGTCGTTCACAGACCTCCGCCGAGAACTTCAGCTCCAGCTCGTCCAGACAGCACTGCAACAGGGTGAGAGCATCACCCACGGCGCAACCAGACACTGAGGATCGCGATGGCCGCAGGGGTAATACCGGGAATTCGTGCCGCCTGTCCGAGGGTAAGCGGCCGCCCCCGATGAAGTTTTTCGCGAACTTCGGCCGTGAGCCCGGGGATTTTCAGATAATCGAACGCCTCCGGAATGCTCACCGATTCCGTCTTGCGAAAACGTTCGATTTCATTCTCTTGCCGCTTGATATATCCGGCGTATTTCGTGGCGATCTCCAACTGCTCCAGCACCTCGGTGGCTATCTCCGCCAAACGCCCATCGAGCTGTATCAAGGACTGTATGGTTATTTCCGGGCGGCGTAATAGCTCACCAAAGGAAGTGCCGTTCTTCAACTCGACCAAACCCAACTTTTCCATAGAATCCTGGTCGGAAGCCGTAACCCTGGCATCCCGTAAAACTTCCTCGCCCCGGATCACCGCTTCCATTTTCTCGCAGTAGACTTGCCAACGCTCCTCACTGATCAGTCCCAATTTTCTCCCCACCGGGGTCAACCGCTGATCGGCATTATCCTCCCGCAGCAAGAGGCGATATTCCGCGCGGGAGGTAAACATCCGGTAAGGCTCATTGGTCCCGCAGTTCACCAAGTCGTCGATCATCACCCCGACATAGCCCTGGTCCCGTCCGATAACCAGAGGGGGGGCGCCTTTTACTTTCAATGCCGCATTGACCCCGGCAACCAACCCCTGGGCCGCGGCTTCTTCATATCCCGAGGTCCCATTGATCTGACCGGCATGGAAGAGATTCTCGACGACCTTTGTTTCCAGGCTGGGATACAACTCGGTCGGGTCGACAAAATCGTATTCGATGGCATAGCCGGGACGCATCATTTCAACATTTTCAAGGCCAGGTATCGAGCGAAGATAGGCCTGCTGTACATCCGGCGGGAGTGAAGTCGATACACCATTGGGATAGACCTCGCCGCAATCAAGTCCTTCGGGTTCAAGAAAAACCTGGTGACGATCTTTTTCCGGAAAACGCACGACCTTGTCCTCAATGGAAGGACAGTAGCGCGCGCCCACGCCTTCAATCACTCCACTGTAGAGCGGAGAGCGGTCCAACCCACCCCGAATCAATTCATGGGTTCGCTCATTGGTATAGGTGATGTAACAGGGAACCTGCAGCTGTGCTATTTTTTTATTCAGAAATGAAAAGGGTCGCGGCTCGCTATCGCCGTATTGAGCCTCCAATTGTGAAAAATCTATGGTCCGGCGATCCAGGCGTGCCGGTGTTCCGGTCTTTAGTCGCCCGACTTTCAAGCCGAGCGAACGCAGACAATCGGATAGCCCCTCGGAGGCCGGCTCGCCCGCACGGCCACCGGGATAATGATTCAGCCCGACATGAATCAGGCCCCGCATGAAGGTTCCGGTAGTCAACACCACTGCATCCCCGCGGAAAATCAGACCCTCTCGAGTTTCAACACCCGTCGCACGATTATTTTCGACGATAACCCGCATCACCACCCCATGCTTCAAATCAAGCAGAGGGTACCTTTCTACCTGGCTTTTCATGCGCGCGGCATACAATCGACGGTCCGCCTGCGCTCGCGAAGAGCGCACCGCCGGACCCTTGCGGGTATTCAGGATGCGAAATTGGATACCCGTGGCATCAATATTCAAGCCCATCTCGCCACCCAAGGCATCCACTTCCTTAACCAAATGACCCTTCCCCAGACCGCCGATCGCCGGGTTACAGGACATCTGACCCACAGCATCGAGACTCATATTCAACAGCAACGTCTTACATCCCAGGCGCGCCGCCGCCAACGCTGCCTCACAACCCGCGTGGCCGGCACCGACGACGATAACCTGGTATTTTCCAATGCCTGCCGCCATATCATTCTCCCGCCGCAAGAATTTGTTTCACGTGAAACATGTCATTTCCCAATACAAAATCTTGAGAAAATTCGGTCAAGTATGTCGTCCGGGGTGGTTTTACCGAGAATTTCTCCGAGGGCATCAAGAGCTTCACGTAGATCCAATGCCGGGAATTCGGGAGAAAACTCTTGGGCCAAGGCCAACCGAAAACGTACAAGCGCTTCGCGAGTCCGTAGCAAAACATCACGGTGACGACGATCGGAAAAAACCACTTCCTGCGCCAAATCTCCCTGAACGGAGCCACCCAAGGCGGTGACAATAGAGTCCCGCAAAAGAGAAAGACCTTCTCCGGAGCGGCAAGAGAGAAAAACAACGGGAAAAGCGGTCCATTCGGCGGACAAGGCAGATTGTGGAAGATCCGCTTTATTGCACACCAGAAGAGTCCTTTGGTCGCGACAGGTTGCCAAAGCGAGCCGATCCTGCTCGTCAAGAGGGCGGCTACCATCGACAACCAATAAAATCAGATCGGCGGATGCAGCCTTGGCACGGGCGCGAGCAACTCCCTCTGCCTCGACGGGATCATCGGTATCCCGAACTCCGGCCGTATCAATCAGACGAAGGGGTATTCCACCAAGTACAAGATTTTCTTCAATGGTATCGCGGGTAGTTCCCGGAATATCGGTAACAATTGCGCGCGACTCCCCGAGAAGGATGTTCAGCAGGGAACTTTTGCCGACATTGGGTTTTCCGAGAATGAGGACAGACAATCCCTCTCGCATAATCCTACCCATATCGAAATGTTCAAGAAAATTCTCGATCCGGATAAGGAGGGAGTTGGATTCTTCTTCAAGAAAAGAAATTTCCGCGAATTCGATATCCTCTTCGGGAAAGTCGACAAGAGATTCGACATGGGAGAGGAGATCGGCAAGACGATCAGACAATTCAGCCACAGTACGGGAAACAAGTCCGTCCAACTGAGCAAGGGCAACCCTGCCGGCCGATTCTGAGCGAGCACGAATTAAATCAATCACCGCCTCAGCCTGGCAAAGGTCGAGACGACCGTTAAGAAAAGCCCGTTGGGTAAACTCACCCGGTCCGGCGAGACGCGCGCCGATTTCAAGAAATGCGTCGACAATCCGACGAAGAACCAACATGCCACCATGACAATGAACCTCGACCACATCTTCTCGGGTAAAGGAGTGGGGCGCACGCATAACCACCACCATAACTTCGTCGATAAGGCGCCCGGCGACATCATGAAGATGGCCAAGATAGAGACGATGGGAAATACGGGTCAAAACAGGGCGAACGCCACGGAAGAGTTGATCCAGATAGGACTCGGCGTCACTTCCGGATAAACGGACAATACCTATTGCCCCTTCACCGGGAGCGGTAGCAACGGCAACTATCGTTTCAGCGGAACGCATCATCATCGCTTCATAAAAGTAAAATAAAATTGAGTCAAAAATACCGGCCCACAAACCCAAAAGCCCGGAATATCCGGGCCTGGGTAGTAAAAATGAAAAGACTAAAATTTAAACGGCAGGTTTTTTGTGAATAATATACTGCTGAAGAATCGTCAACAAGTTATTCACCAACCAGTAAAGAACCAAACCGGAAGGAAAGTTGAGAAAAAGAAAAGTGAAAATAATAGGCATCAGCATGAAAATTTTTGCCTGAGTCGGATCCATGGTGCTGGGCGTCAATTTCTGCTGGATAAACATAGTCGCCCCCATGATCAAAGGCGTGACATAATAAGGATC
>CALJLX010000150.1 GCA_937982495.1 uncultured Desulfuromonas sp. | reverse complement strand
CTTAGACGGCATAAATTAACTGTGTAGTCACCGGAGAAACAAGCAGCCGTACCGTGCGGCGAGCTGCCGGATCTGCTCGGCGAATTCCTCCCGCAGGCCAGGCGGGCCGAGGATTTCCACCTGGGCGCCGAACCCTTGCAGCCACCAGCGCAACTGGGCGGTGTCGCGCACCTGCGCCTCCAGCAGAATCCGGCCGTCGGCCTGTTCGCTCAGCCTTTGCCCGTCGCTCAGGGGCGTTTCCTCGAACTGCCGGGCGGGATCGGGCGCGAAGAGCGCCCGCAGGGGCAGCAGCTCTTCCCCTTCAGGATAGCCGAAGGCGCCGGAGTCGACATACGCCTGCAAATCGAAGTCTTCCGGGGTCAGGGCCGCCGTGTCGAGAATCCGTGCCGCCTCGATGCGGTGAATGGCCAGCTGCTTGAGATCGGCGTAATGCCAGAAGGTGGCGACCAGATAGTGGGTCTGATCGACCACCACGATCCCGAGCGGATTGACGATCCGCTCCTGCGCCTGGTTCTCTCCCCGCCGCCGGTAGGCGATAGCCAGCTGCCGCCCGCGCAGCAGACCGTCGTACACGGCGAAAAGCACCTGGGAGTCGATCCGGGGGGGCAGTAAAGGCTGGGTCCGGGACAGGACCGCGACCCGATCGGGCCAGGTGGCCAGCGGTTGCGGTTCGAGGTCGGCGAGGATTTTATCCCCCTGGCGAAAGTAGGGGGCGAGCAAATCGAGGCAGGCTTCCGGCAACAGCCGCCCCAAGTGCCGTCGAACCATCTTGAAGACCAGGGCGGCATAGGGCGACATGCCGGGGATATCGAACTGAACGGCATCCCTGGGCCAGAACCAACCGGCGGGGCGGTTGCCGTCGGAGCTCAGCTGAAATTCACTCTCCAGTTTCTCCAGATCGCGTTGCACCGTGCGCAGCGTGGTCGGATAGCCGCGCTCCTCCAGTTCGTCGCGCAGGCGAACGGTCGTTTTTTTGGCGGGCAGCCGGGGAACCAGGGTCAACAGGTTCCATTGCCGCATCAACGTATCCATCAGTCCCTCCTTATCCGGTGAGCGTGAACGCCGGTATCCCCTGAATCACCGATACCGGCGACCGACGGTGTCGCTTGTCGTTTCCCTTCCCCTTTTCTCGAAATCGCCCGTTGCCTCCGCGCAGGGCAAACGACACGGGCTGTCGTCAGACCCGGGTATGTATAGATCATGAGCCGACGAAACTTTTTTCGCAAACTGAAAAGGAGGCTGGGCTGCATGGTCGAACCCTATGAGCAACACGTCATCCTCACCTACCTGCTGCGGCTGGCCACCGACAGCCGTCTCTCCCCCCAGGGGCTGGGCGAACTCTGCGAGTTCTTCCAGCGCAACCTGGCCTATCTCGGCCTGGACCGCAACGACGAGGAGTTTCTGGATCATCTCCTGCGTTTCCAGGAAATCCTCGATGAGAAAAAGGGGATGCGCGGCGCCTTCCGCCACGTCGCCGGGGTCATCGACAAACGCTTGCGGCAGCGGCTCGACGACCTCAAGGGGGCCGAGCCGGGACCGCTGGAGACCAACCTGACGATCCTCGCCGACGAACTGGAACTGGACCGGGACGAACGGGGATTTTTCGGGCTCTTCGTCCGCTTTCTCACCCATGCCGGGTTTCAGCGGATTTTCAACGAAATGACCCGGGAGCACCTGGGCCTGCTCGATACCTGCGCCATCTGTCTGGACACCGACCGCAATGCCCTCGGTGACCGCCTGCGTCCCGGCGCGCCCCTGCTCGCTTCAGGGGTCATCCGCCAGGCCTGCCGCACCGGCAACGATCTCGACGATCAGTTCGAAATGCCCGACGCCGTGCGCACCGCCATGCAGAAGGCCTGCGGGGTCAAGGAAGACATCCGCCGATACATCCTCGGGGAGACGGCCCAGGCCAGTCTGCTGTAGATCGGAAGAGCACACGTCTGAACTCCAGTCACGAATACCCCTCTCGTATGCCG
>CALJLX010000149.1 GCA_937982495.1 uncultured Desulfuromonas sp. | reverse complement strand
TTGACCCGGCGCATGTTGAACTGCTGATCGGGGATGGTCGGAATGCCGACGATCGGCTTGCCGTGCTGCAGCGCCTGATAGATGGTGCCGTTGCCGCCGTGGCAGACAACCAGGTCGCAGGCCGCCATGACCAGATCTCCGTCGACGAACTCCTCCACGTATACTTCCCCGTCGATCGTTTGCAGCCCTTGCGCCTGTCCCCCCGTGGCGATGATCGCCGTGAGACCTTCCCGACGCAGTTGTTCGTAGAGGACGGTGAAGGAGCCGCCCATCCAGGTGGTGCCCATGGTGAAGTAGACCAGGCGCTTGCCGTCGTTGTTCGGCGGCCACCAGGCCGGCGGCGGCAGCGGGCTTTGCCAGGTCAGCGGGCCGATGTAATGGTAATTGGCGGGCAGGTCGCGGGTGGGGAAATATTCGGGGATATCGGCCAACAGGGTCAGGTCGTTGCCCGCCAGGCAGTTGGTGGCGGTGACCGTGCGGGAGAGGGCGAACTTGCGGCTGAGTTTCTTGAAGACGGTGGCGGCGTTGTCGAAGACCAGCATCTCCAGGCTCAGGTTGAAACGGTCGAGATTTTTCCACAAGGGGCCGTCCCGTTTGACGAGCTTCTCAGGCAGCCACTCAAAAAATGGGATGTACGGGAGCGCCCGGTATTCGGTGGAGGAGACGGTGACGACGGCGGCCTGGGGGATGCCATCGAGCCCCGCCGACAGGGGGGCGCTGAAGCGGCCGTCGGAAAGAACCAAGTCGGGCTGCACCTGCCGGTAAAGATCCCGATCCGCCGCGATCAGACGATACAGTTCGTCGTCGCTGACGAATTGCAGTTTGCCCTGGCGAATGCGGTTGAAGAGGATGTCCGGCGCCACCTGATAGGCCGGCAGCACCTCGAACCCCTCGCCGCGGATGAAGTGATCCTTCGGGCTGTCCCCGGCGAAGATGATGTCGTGGCCGCGCGCGCGCAGTTCGGCGGCGATGGCCAGGGGGCGGCTGATGTGGGAGAGGGTGTGGGTGTAGGGGAGGCAGAGGATGCGCATGATGGGTCTCCGGGTCAGCATAATTCGCGGTCGGCGTTTTCGAGGATCTCCGCCAGACGGTTGAAGAAGTGGGCGGCCGGGGCGCCGGCCATGATGCGCCGGTCGAAGATGATGGTCAGCGGCATGGTGCGGCGCACTTCCACCCGGCCGTCGACGGCGATGGGCCGGTCCTTGACCCAGCCGAACATCACCGTCAGGGGCCAGATCATATCGGCGATGACGAAATCGATGCCGTACTTGGCCGGCGAATTGACGAAACAGGCATTCCCCCGGTGCTTGACCCACTGTCCGGGCAGGTAACGGGGGGCGCGGATCAGCCAGCGGCTGAGGCAGACCGGCAGGCGACTGAGCAAGCCGGAGAAGAGCTTCCAGCGCGGGTGGGTTTCGGGATCGGCGGTCAATATTTTCTGCAACTCGCGGGTGATGTCGAGGGGGCTTTTGCCGTCGACATCCAAAATCGTGTCGGCCAGCACCACCGCCTCGGCCTGGGGGACGTTGCGTTCGATGGCGACGGTGATATCCATGTTGCGGAACTGGACCATGCGGCGAAAGAGGGGGGGGCCGAGAATGGCCCGGTTGGCGTAGGG
>CALJLX010000148.1 GCA_937982495.1 uncultured Desulfuromonas sp. | reverse complement strand
GGTGGCCATGCCTTCGAGAAAGAGGACCATCGAAAAGCGGGCGCCGAGCATCAGCGAGATGAGAAAGAAGACAAAGAGGAAGATGCCGGCGCCGGTGACGTTCAGATAGCGGGAGAGGATCTCGGCCAGCAGTCGTCCGGCGGCGCCGCCGGCCTCTTCAATCCGTTGCCCGAAAATGACGATTTCGTGAAAGCGCAGGGCGATGAGTCCGGCCAGGGAAAGGATCAGCATCAGGATCGCGCCCCCTTTGTAGAGACGGACCTTGACCGAACGGAACTTGAGCAGGCGCCAGGCGAAGAGAAAGCAGGCCAGGGGCAGCACCAGCGCGACCAGCCCGAGAATCTGGATAAGCAGATCGGCGAGATTGGCGCCGACCACGCCCCCCCAGTTGCGCACGACGGCGGAGGTGATGTTGTTGTTGAAGGAGGGGTCGGAGGTATGAAAGGACACCAGGCTGAGCAGGATGAAGATCCCGACGGCGAGGCAGAGGACGCCGGCGATCTCCTTTTGCAGATGTTCCCGGATCAGTGGCGGTTTGTTTTGAGGCATTATTGCGTCCGATTACAGGGTGAAGGTCAAAACCAGGCTGCCCGCCAGCCAGCAGTAGAGGGCGAAGGCGAAGAGCCGGCGCTTGCGGATGACCGCCAGCAAAAAGTGGATGGAGAGCATGCCGGCGGCGAAGGCGACGGCGGTTCCCGTCAGATAGAGGGGAAACTCCCCGGCGGGAACGGCATGCAGGTCGCGTAGGGAAAGGAGGGCCGCGCCGAAGACCGCGGGGAGCGCCAGCAGAAAGGAGAAGCGCGCCGCCGTTTCGCCGTCGACGCCGCGCAGGAGCAAAGCGGCGATGGTCGAGCCCGAGCGGGAGATGCCGGGAATGATGGCGCAGCCCTGAACGGTGCCGACCACCAGGGCGTCGAGCAGGTTCAGATCCTTTTCCTTGCGCTTGCCGCGCCGGAATTTTTCCGAAACGAAGAGCAAGGTACCGGTGACCAGCAGCATCAGACCCACCAGCGGGATGTTCTCGAACATCCCCTCGAAA
>CALJLX010000147.1 GCA_937982495.1 uncultured Desulfuromonas sp. | reverse complement strand
GCTGAGTGCTGAGTGCTGAGTGCTGAGTGCTGAGAAGATTTTACTTAGTCCTCAGCCCTTAGAACTCAGCACTGCTCTTTAACTCAGCACTGCCTTTAATAATTTCATCCAGCCGTTGCAGATGCGCGCCCCAGGAATGGGCCCGTTCGACGTAGGCGCGGGCGTTTTGGCCGAGGGTCCGTTGCCGTTCGGGGTCGCCCAGCAGATCGATTACCGCCCTGGTCATGGCCGCCGCGCCGTCGGCGACGACGAGATCCTCGCCGACATGGGCCTTGAGTCCGGTCGCCGCCCCCGGTGTCGCCACCACCGGCTTGGCCATGGCCATCCCTTCGAGCACCTTATTCTGGATGCCCCGGGCGATCATCAGCGGCACCACGCAGAGGGTGGCACCGGCCAGATGGGCGCGCATATCGGGGACGGTGCCGGTGACTTCGACGCCGGAGAGCTTCTTCAGTTCGAGTACGGCCTCGGTCGGATTGCGCCCGGCAATGCAGAAGACGGCCTCGGGAAAGGCCTGTTTCACCGTGGGAAAAACCTCGCGGGCGAACCAGACCGCCCCTTCGACGTTGGGCCAGTAATCCATGGCCCCGGAAAAGACCAGCCGTGCCGAGGGGAGCGGCGCCGTTGAGGCAACCTCCTTGGGCGAGAAGTAGTCGAGATCGACGCCGTTGGAGAGGGCCTCGACCTTGGCCACCGACCCGTATTTGCCCAATACCGCTTTTTCTTCCTCGCTGACCAGGAAGGTGCGGGCGAATTCGGCGACAATGCGCTGTTCAAAGGGAAGGAGCAAGCGCGCCTCGCGCCGGTAAAGCCAGGCCATGAGCCCGCGCCGGGTGGCGGCGTATTCCCGCCATTTCTCCGAATCGACATCGACCAGATCGGCGAGGAGCGCGCTCTGCCGTAGCGCCGGCCAATGGCGGGAGCGAAAAACGTAATCGGCGGCGGACGAACAGAAACAGAGCACCGCTTGCACCGGATGACGATCGAGAAAAGCGTCGATGGCCTGTTGCAGGGGGCGCGAATAAAAACAGGGCAAGGTGCAGGGCCGCCCGGTCAGCAAGGCTTCGACCGCCCGCGCCTTCATCGCCAGGGGCGGCCGCACCTGGTAAAAAACCTGATGGACCATCCCTTCGAGGGCCGCGACGTGGCGCACATCGTCGGGATCGTCGATCATGCAGGCGACGGTGACCCGGTAGCGTTCCGCCAGATGCCGCAGCATGTGATAGGAGCGGATCTTGTCCCCCTTGTCGGGAGGATAGGGGATGCGATGGGCGATGAAGAGCAGATCCGGCTTGGGCGTCATAGGTCAATATACTTTCTGATCCGGGGTCCGAGCCCGTTGGCCCCGGCCAGCGGCAGGCGGCTCCAGAGCGCGGCAGCCAACTCGCGTTTACGGGAAGGACCGGTGGCCACCTCGGTGCCCGAGGCGGGCTCGCGCCGGTCCGGTTCGTACCAGTAAAGGGGCTGGGGCCGCGCCCCCCACTGTTCCTTGAAGCGATAGGTCCCTTCGCCGGGGGTCGAACGGCCGAAATCGAAGCGGGTGAAACCCTGATCGGCGGCATGGGCGAGAAAGGTCCAATAGAGCAGCATATTGGGATTCATCCCGTTGTAACGACGCAAGGCGGACGCCCAGGGGATGGAAACCGTCGTCGGATGGTGCAGCACGATCCCCGCCGCCGCCGGTTGGCCATCGGGGGTCGCCACCACCGCGACGCGCGCGCGCGCGCCGTAGGCGGCCACCACCGCTTCGATCCAGGATCGACTATGCACGGGCGAACCGAGATCGCGCATGTTCTCGGCGAAAATCCGGTAGAAATCGGCCACCAGTTCGGCTCCGCCGAGCCGTGTCGTCAAGCCGTCCCGCAGCGGCTTGTTTACCTGACTGCGCAGCTTCGCCTTCAGGGACGCCAGCAAGGCTCCGGAACCGGCGGGCAATTCCAGCACCATGCGCACCTTGTCGGTGCGGTTGGCTCCGGCACCGGCCAAAGGAGCAACGGAACGGAGCATGCACGGCGCGTTGCGTTCCCGGCCCAGCGCTCGGGCCTCGGCCAGAAGGAGGTCGGCGACGTCGGCATCGTCGGCCAGGACCCCGCCGGCATCGCAATAGGGCAAGGAAATCAGGGATGCGCCCCGCAGCGGCACCCGAAAATCGACGAGCGGCAATACCCCACGCACCTGCCCCTCCGCCTCCGCCAGCAGATAGAGTCCGGCAAAACCGTAGGCGCTTTCCACCGCCTCCCGCCAGGCCCAGAGCTGATAGGCCGTCCCCTCGGGATGGGGGAGAACGTAGCCGTCCCAGGCTTGCTTGTCGGCGGCGGTGGCGAGTCGGATGTGCATTGGCGCTGGCCTCAAATTCTTAAAATCATTTTTTGACGGGATAAGAGCGGATAAAGGCTGATGTTAAAATCACAAGCCCAAAGATTTATCCGATTCTATCCGCAGTTATCAGCCTTTATCCTGTCCAAAACCAAGCTCTTGGCCTTTATTTTGGGCTTAAGCGCTTTGCTTCCGCGCCGGCCACAGCCCGAAAATCACCGTCGCGAGAATCACCCCGAGCAGGTTCAGGCTCATGTCGGTGAGCGAGGCGTAACGGCCGGGAACGAACATCTGGTGCCCTTCGTCGAAGACCCCGTAACCCAGACTGATGACGCATCCCCAAAGAATCGCCCTGCCCCTCGGCATTCCCGAGCGAACCAGCGCCCGCAGCCAGAGGAATTGCAGCAGCCCGAAAAGGGGAACATGCAGCAGGTTCTGCCACTGGGGATCAAGTTCGGTCAGAAACCGCAGCCGGGGGTTGCCCAGCTTCCCGGGGATGGAGGAGAGCACGAAGATCAGCGCCATCAACCCCAGGGGCGGGGAATACGCTTTTAGCTTGTGCAGACGGCTCATCAAACCAGGCCAAAAACCTCTTCTTTTTTGACGGGATAAGGGCGGGTAAAGTCTGATATTTAAACCTGAAAACCCAAAGATTTATCCGCAGTTATCCGCCTTTATCCTGTCTGAAAACCAGATTTTAAAGATTCAGGCCCGCACGGATCGTCCCGAAACGGAAATCCCCGAGCAAGTTCCTGAACCGCTCTTCGGTCTTGTGCAGGTTGAGATAATGGCGGAAGTTGCTCTTCCAGCCCGCTCCCTGAAAACGTGGCTGGGCGGGGTCAAATTCCCAGGGGTGCAGGTAGAAGACGAAGGGCTTGCCTT
>CALJLX010000146.1 GCA_937982495.1 uncultured Desulfuromonas sp. | reverse complement strand
TTATTACCCTCAGTTTTTTAGAATCTAATCATTCAAAGGCGTTTTCTGTTGATGTATCAGAAGATATGATGGCTACGATCGACATTTCAGCATTGCATGAAATGTATGGAGTAAAAGTTGAGGTTCTAGATCCACAGACTCGGACAATTTGTGTCAAATTCTACTCCATTATCAACGCAAATTATAGCGAGGCGAAACTAGTTGAAACAAAAGTAATTTCACGTCGTGATATATATGCTGCTACAGAGAACACCAATGCGGAATTCGTATTTCGTGCACAATTTTGCGGATTGACAGAGAAAGCGATTCATGGTGATGCACTCCTGGCAACTCGCTGCGACACGTGTTGTGTTACATGTGAGCGGATCCCGGGTTGGCCAACCACAGTATGTGGCATCCGAGCAATATGCGATACCGAATGTTGCACGTGTGATACCTCTCAACCATGTCCCGTAGCTCCACCAAAACACTAAAATTATTTTGGTATACAATCAAAAAAGTCAATCGTCCCCACCGCTTAGAGAGGATGGTTGACTTTTCGCTTTTGATTTTTAAGAGAATGATTAGCAGTCACGGTGGGGCATGCCGGTTGTCTTCGACATGCTTGGATGTAGAAACCATCGAATCCTTCTGGGGCTTTCCAGGAAGAGTAGCGTCAGACGGTCGATCGTAGTTTGACTCTGATCCGGAGCCCCATTTGTTCAGTCGTCTTCACTGTTCTCCTGGGAACGGGGGATCACTTTCGTGATTAACTCTTCCGCCGCGTCCGTGCCCAATTCGGTCAGCGGGTCTGTTCCACCCAACAAACCGAAGGTCAGGGCCTTTACGGCTTTGCGAGTTCCCCTCCGGATGGACCGCCCCACGATGTCGTCATAGGTGCGGTAGGCGTTTTCCTCGTCTTCTTCGTAGTTCATTACAACCTCCTTTTTTCCATTATACCAAAAGCAATTGTTTACTTGGCTATTCGTGCGAAATCCACCACTGGTAAAGGTTCTGACGGAACTTTTATAAATTCCCGGCATTATCATTGACTTCTCGTGTGGCTTCAATTATGGTTTCATATATGACTACTTAAGGAGCTGCCATGATCGTTTCAATTCTGAACCAAAAGGGCGGCGTCGGAAAAACAACGGCTTCCGTTCACCTGGCTTACGCTTTCGCCGTAGCCGGCCGGAAGACCTTGCTGATCGACTTGGACCCGCAAGCCAACGCGGGAACCACTTTTTTCGAGGAGCTGCCGAAGACGGGCACGATCCGTGAACCTTTGCTTGATCGCCGTTACGACATTCGGGAATCGGTTTACCAGGCCCACGAAGACGGCGTAGTGGTCCCCAATCTTTTCATCATCCCCGCAAACATCCACCTGGAGGCAGCGGAGCGAAACATCTACGCCATGCCGCACCGGGAGAAAATTCTGAAAAACCAGCTTAAAAAAATCGAAAGAGACTTCGACTTCATCTTGGTCGACTGCCCACCCAGGTTGAACCAGTTGACCATCAACGCCATATACGCGGCCGACCTGCTCCTTATCCCCACCGTCCTAGACCGCTACTCGTTAGACGGCATCTCCGACCTGTTCACCACCATCGAGGAGGTTAAGGAGGGTGAATTTCCCCATTACCTGATCTTCAAGAACGCCTACGACAGCCGGGAGAAAAAATCCAACGACCTGGCCGAATCGATTCTGAGAGATCTGGAAAACCATATCTGCGTAACGGCAATCCGTCGCACGTCCCTGTTCAAGCAAGCTCAGCAACACAACCAAACTCTTTTTGCGTACGATCCGAAATCGCCCGCGTGCGAGGATTTCATAAACCTATCAAAGGAGATTACCAGCCATGCCCTCTAAAAAATCTGGCCAGGCTGATCCCGCCAGCAAGTTCAAACTCCGCAAGCGGACTGAGGGAATCCTGGAGAAAGAGGACATCTCGGAAATCGTTGGGACCGGCGTCAAGAAGGCCAAACCCATCACCTACACTCTTCGCTACTCAGAAAGCGAAAGCCAGATGCTACAAAAATTAACAGATGAAGTGAACGCATTTTCAACCGTTAAAACAATAAGTAAAAATGATGTAATAAGGGCCTTGATCGTGATGGGATATGACCTATCCAGAGAGAAGATACTGAATGCATTGAGAAGTCTTCTATGACTTCATGAAAGGTTTCAAATTTGAATTCATATTGTGTGTCATTCTTGAAGCGGATTTCTCGCCGAGAAAACCCCGACTGGTTCAGGGAAGTCCATCGTGCCTTCCTGAAAGAGCGGACGGCGGTCAGGGGAAAAGGCAACTGATAGAAAATTCATTAAGAATAGTCTTGGAGGTTACCAATGCTTCGCAAACCGCGTGAAATTATTTTCTCGGCTCGAATTACTTTCTATCACGATGTTTCCCACCAAGGGCAGGTTCGTAGGGAAGAGATTCAACATCCCGATTGGAATGGTGATAAGTTTGACTTGGATCTTCGTCGTTCTATCGAGAGTGAACTTCCCGCAGAGCTTGAGCAAATTTATGGTTTCAGCGTTCGTACTCGCGTGATCTCGATTAAACCAGGCAGTATTGAAATCTTTTTCGGCGCTGTGTTAACGGCTCTCGGCATCTTTTCAAGTTATGCCGATTTTTTCGGGAGCATCAATCTGATCAAGCGTCACGCGAAGCGTATCACTGAACTATACTTTCGCAACTATGGTATAAATGCCTCTGCTGCCGTAGAAGTGTTATTCCCCAATCTTCCCGATCCTAGCGACCTCGACCCATTCCGTCGTCTTCGAAGGCATTTTGGACCTTTTGGTGAGGATTTTCGTTGGCTTGCTGGTGCTTTTTCGCGAGGCGCTGCCCCGCGTGACGGCCTTTTCTGGTGGCTTCTGGTGTGCAACATCCTCCTGACGCTTGCCCTCGTTGCACTGGTTTCGTCGGCTGTGGTCAAAACCTATTTTTAATTCGATCATCAGCAAGGGCGGATGCTGCATCTTTAAACGACCGTTATTATGGTGAGTATTTAGTCTTCTATAGGATGTCTTAAAACTGTGGGAAATAATATCATTAACTCTGGTTTATAGGTTTTCCGCGTCATGATTCTGCTTCGCTCCGTCGATTCAGATCGCAACCGGTTCCGTCAATACAGCCTGGATCTCCAACCCGGCCTGATCGACGGCATGAGCCTGGTGGTCACCTGGGGCCGGCTGAACGCCCGCCGCCTGCGCCGGCGGGTGTACTGGTTCCCGGATGCCGCCGCCGCCCGGCGCCGGGCACGGGCGATTTACCGCCGCCGGCTCCGTCACCACTACCGGGTGGAGCGGATCGGCGGGTGGCCTGTCCAGGTAGATGCTCTGGAGGCGACGTGAAAACCATTGCCTATCTGCGGGTATCCAAGGAAAGCCAGGACGTGGACAACCAGCGCCTGGCCATCCTGGACTACGCCCACCGGAACAAGTTCCGGGTGGACGAGTTCATCGAGATCGCCGTCTCCTCTCGCCGGTCCCCGCAGGAACGCGGTCTCGACGAGCTGCTGGAAAAGCTGGCCGCCGGCGACCGGCTGATTGTTAGCGAGCTGTCCCGCCTGGGTCGCTCGGTGGGGCAGATCATCATCCTGGTCCATGAACTGGTCCGGCGGGGGGTGGCCTTCACCGCCATCAAGGAAAACATCACCCTGGGCCAGCGCCGCTACGATCTGCAGGGCAAGGTGATGGTGACCCTGTTCGGTCTGTTCGCGGAGATCGAGCGGGACCTGATTTCGGAGCGGACCAAATCCGGGCTGGCGGCGGCCCGGGCCCGAGGCCAGCGCCTGGGCCGGCCGCCGGGCAGCTTCAGTTCGCGCCTGGACAGCCGCCGGCCGGAGATCGAGCAGCTGCTCGCGCTGAAGGTGTCGAAGGCCAGCATCGCCAAGATCATGGGCGTGTCCCGGTCCGCCCTGGTGGCCTTCCTCGAGCGGCGGGGGCTGGCGGCAGCCAATACGCGAGGGTAACCATGAATGAAAGTCCTAAAAATCCCAGGAGAAGGCCCGCGAGGTCCCGTGACATCCCGATGAGGACGAAGCGGCTGATCATCCAGGAAGCGGGCGGGGTGTGCCCTTTTTGCGGCGAGCAGGATGCCGACTCCTTCGATTTTCATCACATCCACGGCAAGGACGGCGAGTCCCCCCACGACTCTGATAATTTGATTTACGTATGCAAAAATTGCCATGGCCGAATTACCGCCGGAGCCATCTCGGAAGCGGACGTCCATCTCACGAAACAAATCCTGAAATTCCAAGGAAACCCTTTCCTGAAGCAACAAGCAGAGTCGAACGTCTTGAATTTCACGGGGGGAATAAATACTGGCACCGTGGCCAATGAATACCACTATCACAACCACGGGAAGTCGCCCAAGATTCCCCGACCTACTCCAACGAGCGGTTTTATCGGCCATGATTTACTCAAACGAAACTACTTACTGCATTTAATCAAGCGCTATCAAGAATTCGCCAAAGCGCAGAAGGACAGGGAATATAAGTACTATCGTATCTACACTTCAATCAAACAACAATTCGGAGTCACGTGGGATATGATTCCCATCGAACTCTTTGACTCGGCCTGCCGATATGTGCAAGAACGAATTGATGCAACCGCCCTGGGGCGAAATCGCAAGGCCCACAATCAACCGAACTACAGCATCTTTCAGGAATATTGCCAAAAATACATCGAGAAGCGGAAATGAACCAGCTCTACTTTGGCGACAACCTCACTGTCCTGCGGGAGAGCATCCCGACCGCGAGCGTGGATCTCGTCTATCTGGACCCGCCGTTCAACTCCAAGGCCACCTACAACGTGTTGTTCAAGGCCCCCAACGGCCATGAATCGGACGCCCAGATCACCGCTTTCGAGGACACTTGGCACTGGGGGCACCAGGCGGAGCAGGAATTCGACGAGCTGCTGCACCAGCCCAACACCCAAGCGGCGGAAATGATGCGGGCCTTCCGCCAGTTCCTGGGCGAAAACGACATGATGGCCTACCTGGTGATGATGGCCAACCGGCTCCTGGAATTGCACCGCGTCCTGAAGACCACAGGCAGCCTCTATCTGCATTGCGACCCCACGGCCAGCCACTATTTGAAGGTTGTATTGGATGCCATCTTTGGATCGGAAAATTATGTCAACGAAATCAGCTGGAAGCGAACCAGCGCGAAGAGCGATTACTCTCAAGGCGCGGTTCATTGGCCGCGGGTGCGCGACATCCTTTTCTACTTCCAAAAAAACTCGCGCTGCGGGGCCCCTTTCTTTCCGCAGTTCTTGCCGCATGACGAAGAATACATCCGGAGCAAGTACCCCTATCTCGATGCCTCCGGCCGGCGGTACGGTTTATGGGACATGACGGGACCCGGCGGGGCGGCCAAGGGCAACCCCCAGTACGAGGTTATGGGCGTCACCAAGTTCTGGCGTTATTCCAAGGAAAAGATGGAGGAGTTGATTCGGGAAAACCGGGTCGTGCAGCCTCGACCCGGAGCGGTCCCGAGACAGAAGCGCTACCTGGACGAGTCGGCCGGCGTTGCAATCGGGGATTCGTGGGACGACATCCCGCCGATCAATTCCCAAGCCCAGGAACGCCTCGGCTATCCCACGCAAAAGCCGCTGGCCCTGCTGGAGCGAATTATCCGGGCGTCCAGTCACGAGGGAGGCCTGGTGCTTGATCCCTTCTGCGGCACGGCCGTCCACGCGGCGCAGAAACTAAATCGGCAGTGGATCGGGATCGACATTACCCACCTGGCCGTGTCTCTGATCGAGAAGCGGATGAAGGATGCCTTCCCCGGCATCCAATTTGAGGTCCACGGCACCCCGAAGGACGCGGCCGGCGCCCGGGCGCTGGCCGGGCGGGACAAATACCAGTTCCAGTGGTGGGCCTGCTCCCTGGTCAACGCCCAGCCGTACCTGGGCCGGAAGAAGGGGGCCGATTCCGGGGTGGATGGGGTGCTCTATTTCCTCGACGGCCCAGACGCCGCCCGGACCGAGGAGCGCCCCGGTGAAATTGTGGCCGAGGGCCAGGCCCCCTATGCCGACACGCCGGTCACCTCCAAGAAAATCGTGGTGTCGGTCAAGGGCGGGGAGCATCTCCACGTCGCCATGATCCGCGACCTGGTGGGCGTTGTGGAGCGCGAAAAGGCGGAAATGGGCCTGTTTGTTTCCCTCGCCGAACCCACCCAGCCGATGCGGGCGGAAGCCGTCAAGGCAGGCTTCTACGTCTCCCCCTATTTTCCCGACCGGAAGTACCCCCGGATTCAGCTCCTCACCGTCCCCGGCTTGCTGGAGCAGCGGGAGCGGCCCCTCTATCCGGACTTTTCCGGCGGAGGAGTGATGTTTAAAAAGGCGGCTACGGAACACGGCCGGGCCAAGCAGCAGAAACTTTTTTAAAATGGTGGAGGTGATTCTATGGACATAACATCACTGGTGGGTTTAGTTCCACCGCTTTATGAACTATGCAAGGAGACAGCGAAGCTGGTTTCTAAAAAGAAAGATCCTGAAATCTCGAACGCTGTCGAAAAATGGCAACAGGCGCAGCTTGAATTTTTAAGTAGATTTACGGAATTTCAGGTTGACTACACCCAAATCCACGAAGAGCTCAGAAAACTAAAGAATTGGGAGGCCACAAAAGAAACACTGAAGTTCAGGGACAACATGTACTGGAAGGAGGGCGATGATTCCCCTTATTGTTCTGCCTGCGCAGATGGAAAGAATAAATTGATCCATCTGCACGAGTGGCGGAATAAGGGCGGCTATGAATGTCCAGATTGTAAGAGCAAAATTCAAACGAAAGATGAACCAATAATTTCGGCGCATGTTCAGAGGCGCGAACATTGGACTGATCGGTTTTTTAAGCCATAATGGCGAACCGCTACAACGGGCTCCGTCCGGTCGCTATCGCTCCATCTCCACTCGGCCCGGCTCAACGGCACAGCTTCTTCCTCCATGGCACCTGAAACCGTTTGCTCTAGGCCGTCTCCCAGATGGTCTCCCTTGCGGCTTGCCTATTCGGGACTGGCTTCCCGCCCTTTCTTGGGTGCGCCACGGGCGTGGGGCCGTCTACAAGCAGAGCACCTGCCGCAAGCCGTCCTCGATGGCCCGCAGGTCCTCGTCGCTGACCTCCCCGGCCTGCTCCAGCAGCCGGCTCTTGTCCACCGCCCGGATCTGGTCGCACACCGCCACCGCCGCCCGCCCCAGGCATCGCACCGCCACAGTCAGGGGCGGCCGGACCCGCCCCACCGACGACAGCGGCACCACCACCACCGTCCGCCGGGCCTGGTTGATCGGATTGGCGCCCAGCAGAACGCACGGGCGCTTTTTCTGAATCTCGGAACCCACCGTGGGATCGAGGTTGACCCAATACACCTCACCACGGTTCATGGTCCACTCCGTCGGCCGCGGTCCCGTCCCACTCGCGCATCTCGGCGTTCAGCGCCTCGTCCTGCTCCACCTCTCGGGCAGCTTGGAACAACGCCGCCTCCCGCTTGGCCAGCTCCGCCTCCACCAGTCGGGTGATGAACCGGCTGCGCTGGCGGTCGGGCACCAGCGCCCGCATCCGGGACAGAACCCGCGCCGGCATGGATACCAAAACCTTGGTCATGATCGACCTCCTCTCCCTGTTAAGATATAATATATCCTGGCGGCGGGCAAGCCCCCAGCGAGAAATCCAATAAGGAATTTCTGTCGGCGGGCGGCAGGCGCGGCCGCGCTCCGGCATCCATTCCGACCCCATACACCGGCCGGAGGGACCCGCCCCGAAACGCCGCCGCCGCCCCCCTTCTCCGTACACACCTGACGCACCCTCCCGGCGGCCCTAAATCACGGCCGGTCTTTGGTATACGAGCACGAAAGGGAATGCAAATCCCGGTATACCGTCATACAAATTTCGGGGTTTTGCCAGGTATCACATTGATTTGAAACGGGTCCGGCGGGCGGGCGGATCTAGCCGATGATCTGGACACCGGGAACGCGGTCCTTTGTTACCGCGGTGGGGTTTTTTGCAGCTGCAGTTCCAGCGCCACCAGACACCGCCGCAGGGACTCCCGCACGGCTTCGTTGAAATTGCCCTGGTGCATCACCTTGACCGCCTGGTTGAGGTTCCGGCCGATCCGCTGAAGCTGGTAGACCGCCGCCTGGTCGAACCGGTGCACCACGTCCCGCTCCAGCGCCGCCCGGCGCACGTACGCCGACAAGCTTAGCCCCGCCCGCTCCGCCTTGGCTCGGATCGCCGCCTTGGTCTCCGTGCGCACCCGCACCTGGAGCAGCGCCCGCCCACCGCGCCAGGTCTCCGCTTCTGTCCCGGCGGCCCCGGCGCGGG
>CALJLX010000145.1 GCA_937982495.1 uncultured Desulfuromonas sp. | reverse complement strand
ACATCGAGAATGAAATCGTCGCCGGGGCCGGGGCGATCCTTGACTTCAACGACATAAAGAATCAGATCGACGCCGGAGCAGGCGCTCAGGGCCTGATCGACCATGAACCGGTTGAGTTTGCCGGTGGCCCGATGGATGCCCGGGGTATCGATAAAGAGCAGTTGCGCGCCGGGCATGTTATGAATGCCGAGAATGCGGTTGCGGGTGGTCTGGGGCTTGTTGGCGGTTATAGCGATTTTCGTGCCGAGAATGCGGTTGAGCAGCGTCGACTTGCCGACGTTGGGACGACCGATGATGGAGATGAATCCGGATCGAAAGGGGGTGTTAGATTCAGTCAAATGACCAGCTCCTCTGGGGAATAGGCGGAAAGGAACCACAGCGACATCGAACCGACAGCGCTGCGCAGGGTATGGGGCTCAAGATCGGGTTCGGCCCGCAGGATAAAGTCGGGATAGCGTTCGCGCAAGGAACAAAGATTGTTGCGCCGGTGCCCCTGGGCGTCGCTGAACTCGGCAGTGGGCACCACAACTTCGCGCACCCCCTTTGCTGCGAGAACCGTTAGCCCCCGCAGCCAGAGATGGGCACGCACCAACTGCCCGAAGGCCGGATGCCAGGGGCCGGCGAGCAACGCACCGTCCGCCGTCAACTCCGGCTGGTTGTGCAGCCCCCAGCGGATGACCGGCACCTTCCGGCGCCGGCAACGCCAGGACATTTCGGCGCAAAGCTCCACGGCGGCGGCCAGAGTCGGAGGCTGGTAGCGCCCGGCGAGATACTCCTCGGCCAAGGGCGTGCCGTGCAACACCACCGTCGGATAGACCCGCAGAAAGTCCGGCTTCAGGGCCAGGGCTTCATCCAGGGAACGCAGGGCCTCGGCGCGATCGCCGCCGGGCAGCCCCGGCATCAGTTGCAGGCCGAACTTCATTCCGGCGCGACGCAGATGCAAAACGGCCTGAAAAACCGCCTCGGGATCGTGCCCCCGTTCGGCGCGGCGCAGTACTTCCGGCGAGAAGGACTGGACCCCCACTTCCACGGTACTTACGCCTCGCTCTCGCAAAAAGGAAACCTCTTTATCGCCGAGGGCATCCGGGCGGGCGGAAACGCGGATGCCGTCTATCCGACCGACGGCAAGGCTCGACCTCGCGGCGGCGAGGTAGGCGTCCTGAATCTCCATCGGCAGCGAGGTAAAGGAGCCTCCATAAAAAGCGACCTCTCCCCCACCCTGACCAGCAAGCATCGCTTCCAACTGAGCGGCGATGGCAGAGGGATCCGGCGAGGAAAACCGGCCGCCGACCTGGTCCTGTCGGCAGAAACTGCAACGATGGGGGCAGCCGGCATGAGGGATAAAAAAAGGATAGATGCGCAATCTATTCACCCAGGGCTTCAAGTGCCTGACGGGCGGCCTGCTGGGAAGCGGATTTTTTCGTCACGCCGCTACCCGAGCCGATACTCCGCCCGCCATGCAGAACCTCGATGGTGTAGGTCCGGTCATGATCGGGTCCCTCGGCCAGGACCAATCGGTAGGCGGGAGGGGAACCCTGACGGGCCTGCAGCACCTCCTGCAGACGGGTTTTGTAATCGATCCCGGACTTGCGGCGAAAAGCCTGGTCGATGGACGCGGCGAAAAATCGGTCCACCACCAATCGCACCGACTCCAGTCCGCCATCGAGATAAATGGCCCCGAGCAGGGCCTCCACGGCGTTGGCGATCAGACTCTCCTTATGCCGACCGCCGCTTCGCTCCTCCCCTCGCCCCAACCACAGACAGTCGCCGATGGCCAGACGCCGGGCCACCGCCGCCAAGGCCGGTTCGCTGACCACTTCGGCGCGGATGCGGGTCAGTTCCCCTTCGGGCAGGCGCGGATAGTCAAGAAAGATGCGCTGACTGATGACCATATCCAGAACGGCGTCGCCAAGAAATTCAAGTCGTTCGTTGTGCCCGGGAGCGGTGTCCGGATGTTCGTTGCTGTAGGATTTATGGGTGAGGGCTTCGCGCAAAAGCCGCTCGTCACTGAAGAAATAACCGATCTCCGCCAACAGCTTTGCGGATCGGACTGAAAGCGCGGCACTATTTTCCATGACATGGCCATTTTCGGCAAATGATTAAAAACTCGCCGCAAGTATACAGAAACATTCCCCCAGTGGCAACGATTCCCCTCGGTTCATCTCGGGAATACGCTTGAAAAAACCATTGACAAAAGCGCCACAGACGATTATAAATCTCCTTTATCCCGCTAAAAACGCATACAGCAAGGAGACCGAACCCATGCAGTGTCAGACCGTTCTTCCCGGTGCCGAGTGCACCTTCTGGTCCAAACAAGGTTGTATTTTTGAAGGCAACAGCTGCCAACTGGTGATCGAGAAGTGCCAGGGCTGCGAACGCATCGTCGAGGGAACGATCGGCCAGGTTTGCTCGGTTGCCCCTTCCCCCGAGCAGAAGTGGAAAAGCGGCCTGTGCAACTTCGCCACTCACCAGAAGATCGACATCAAGAGCGTCGAAGCCAAGGTCAACCCGCTCAAGGCCTCCAAGAAAGCGGCCGGCAGCAAGAAGAAGTAAATCGGCCGTCTCGACATCCAGCACAAAAAAACCGCCTCGCCGGCCAGTTCCGGGAGGCGGTTTTTTTGTGCGACGGACTCAGAGAAAAAGAAAGAGCAACGGCAAAAGAAAGGCCGTGACCAGACCATTGAGGCCGATGGCCAGGCCGGAAATCGCCCCGCCCAGGCGATCGACCTCGAGCATACGGGCAGTGCCGACTCCGTGCGTCGCCGTCCCCACCGCCAGGCCCATGGCCGCGCTGTCGCGGATACCGACAAAGCGACAGAACTCGGGACCACACATGGCACCCAGGCAGCCGGTAACCACCACCAACGCCGCCGTCAAGGGGGGGACACCGCCGATCTTCTCCACAATACTGATGGCAATGGGCGTCGTCACCGACTTGGGAGCAAGGGAGAGAACCACCTCGCGGCTTCCGCCCAAAAGCCAGGCCAGACCCGAGGCGGAAACGATCGAGGTCAGCGAGCCCGCGAGCACCCCGACCAGGATCGGCAGCTTGCGCGCCAGGATCTCCTTGCGCCGGGTATAAAGGGGAAAACCGAGGGCGACCACGGAGGGGCCGAGCAGAAAGAGGATATATTGTCCCCCCTCGGCGTAATGGGCGTAGGGGATATCGGCAAGGAGCAGCAACGCGATGATGGCCAGCACCGTCACCGCCACCGGATTGAGCAGGATATGCCGGGTGCGGGCGTAAAGCTTCTGCGCCAGGGCGTAGACCACCAGGGTCAGGCCGATACCGAAGAGCGGTGAAGCCAGGATCTCAGCCATGCTCCACCTTTCCGCCGCGCCGTTCGAGCCGGGTGGCGACCCAACCGGTGACGGCCATGACGACGAAGGTGCTCAGCACCGTCGCCACCACAATCGGCAACCATTCGGCGGCGATCAAATCAAAATAGACCATCACCCCGACCCCCGCCGGCACGAAAAAGAGGGCCAGGTTGGAAAGAAGCAGATTGACCGCCTCCTCCAGCCATTCGGGGCGCACCAGCTTGAAGTTGAGCGCGAGCAGCAACAGTCCCATGCCCAGCACGTTGCCGGGAACAGGCAGCGCCAAAAGCGTCGAAAGCGACTCCCCGAGAAACTGCAACAGCAGGAGTATGGCGAAGCCCCGGACCATGCGCCCTCCCTTCAGCCCTCGTCCTTGAGACCGTCGATCACCGCCGCCACCTCGTTGCGCAGATCGGATGAGTCGGAGGATTTTTCCAGGCGCAGAAACTCGCGGAAGTGGGCGATGGCTTCCTTCGGTTCCTCATCGTCGAGACAGATGTTGCCCAACGTCAGATGAGCGAAAGCGAATTCGGGATCGAGGCGCAAGGCTTCGCGGCAGGCCTTCTCCGCTTGCGCCAATTCCCCCTGGTCGAAGAGCAGCTCCCCCAGGTTGTAATGCCCCTGGGGATCTTCGGGATCGAGCTGAATCACCTGGCGATAGCAGGCGAGCGCTTCGTCGAACCGCCCGGCGGCAACCGCCGCATCCCCCAGGGAGTTGAGCGCGAAGACCGACTCGGGATCGATCGCCAGGGCCCGGCGGTAACAGTCCTCGGCCTGGAGCAGGTCATCCAGGCTGAAAAAAACCAGCCCCAGGCTCACGAGCGCATCCGTTTCGGAGGAATCCAGATCGAGAATGCGTTGATAAGCGCTTTTAGCCCGCTCCGGTTGCCGGGCCTCGAAACAGGCGTCCCCCAACAGATAGAGACTGTCGATATCGTTCGGTGCCAGCGCCAGGGCCTTGTCCAGGGCGACGATGGCTTCGGCGGAGGTTCCCTCTTCGCTCAAAGCCTCGCCGAGCAGGCGCCAGCCTTCAGGCTCTTTCGGCAGCGCTTCCGTCGCCTGCCGGAAAGCCCGCGCCGCCTGGGCGAAAGCCCCGTTTTCCATGGCCCGCCGGCCCTTGTCCAAAAGCAGTTCGTAGTCCTGCATGGTTATATCCTTTACATAAAAAAATGAGCGAAAGCCGTTTACCGGTGTCTTTCCAATACCTCGATCAATCCCCAGGGGCTGCTGTCGAACTTCGCCGTTGGCAGATTCAGTTCCCGAGCCAGATCTTCCAGATGCAGATCGTCCAGAAAGACATCCTCCCCGTCCCGCAGCATGACCTCGGGCACCAACAGTCGCCGGCCCAACTCTACCCCACGCAACTGTTGGAGAATGTCGCGACCGGTTACCAGCCCCGCCACGGTCACGCCGCCGCCGAAAAATTCGTTGCGAATCACATGGACCAAGATCTTCGTTCCGGCGGCGGCCTCCAGTGCCGAAGCAAAACGGCTGACCTCTGCAGCGGCCGACTCCCCGGTCAGGACGGAAAAGGGTCCGGGGGGCAGCTTCTCCACCTCGCCCAGTACCTGTTCCGCCTCTTCACGAAAAAGGGGGATCAGCCCAACGCCGTTTTCCAGTTGGCCCAGATCCTCGTAATCGTCGATGGGGGGAAACGGCCTTTCGGCCCGCAGATAGAGCTCATCGGCGGCAAAAACGAAACGGGAGCCCCCTCGGCGCAGGCACTCTTCCTGAAAATCGTGAATCATCTTCAACGTCCGGATTGCCTCGTCCTTCGTCGGCAAGCGCAAGGTCGGGAGATTGCGGCGATGCCCGGTCAGGCCCACCGGCACGACCGCCAGGGAGAGAATGTTCGGGCCGAGAACGTAGAGATCGGTGAGAGTTTGCAGCAACGCCGGCCCGTCGTTGAGCCCGGGGCAGAGGACCACCTGGGTGTGCAACTTGATCCCCGCATCGACCAGCCGTCGCAGCAGGGGAAGGATCGCCGGGCCCTGACGACCGAGGAGTTTCCGCCGCAGTTCCTCGTCGACGGCATGGACGGAGACATAGAGGGGGGAAAGGCGCTGTTCGATGATTCGCCGGATGTCTTCCTCGTCGACGTTGGTCAGGGTCACATAGGCGCCGTAAAGGAAGGAAAAGCGATAGTCCTCATCCTTGACGTAGAGGGACTTGCGCATGCCCCGGGGCAACTGGTGCACAAAACAGAAGAGACACTGATTGCCGCATTCCTCCGGCTCCGGATGGGGAACATTGAGGCCCATGGACTCGTCGGCATCCTTGTCGAATTCAAGAAGCCAGGTCTCGCCATCGGCTTTGAGCAGCTCGATTTGCAGATCCTCGGCCTGGTCGGCCAGAGCCACATCGAGAAGATCGATCACCGGCCGACCCGTGATGGCAACCAGGCGATCCCCCGCTTCCATGCCGAGCTCCGCCGCGATGCTGCCCGGTTCGACCGAAAGAATCTCAAGCATGGATCATTGCCTCAATCAGAACGGGAAAAGGACGAAACGGGACGCTCCGAATCGCCGGAGGAGATACTCATAGGTTATCGCCAAAGAGACAAAAAAGGACGGGTACAAAAAACCCGCTCCCGGACCCCGAGCTGACAAGATCGGAAATCCGGGACCGGGCTTGGCTTGCCGGGTTCGAGTGAGCGGAAGGGGTCAATCCTTGCCGCCGTGCAGACGGAAAGAGCCGTCCGACGAAGTGATGGACGAAATGGCATGTTTGTAGAGCAGAATGTCCCCGCCGCTTTCGATCAGCAGACAAAAACTGTCGAAGGACTTGATGTAGCCTTCAAGTTTTTCTCCCGACATCATGACGACGGTCACCCGTACCCGCTCTTTGCGCGCCTGGTTGAGGTATTGATCCTGGATGTTAAAAGGGGTCTTGGCCATATCCGCTCCTTGTACGTAGCAAAAAAAGTTCAATTAACTTTTGGAGTTTAGCAGACTCGCCACAGGAATCAACCCAAATTATCGCATCATCTCCACGAAACCAGGTCAGCTGCCGCTTGGCGTAATGCCGACTGTTCCGCTGGATCAATGTCGTCGCCTCCGCCAAGGGTATTTCCCCCCGCAGATGGCAGATCATTTCCCGGTAGCCGATGGTGCGCAGCGATTTGCACCCTGGATTGAGCCCCCGTTCGAGCAGACCGCGCACTTCCGCCGCCAAGCCTTGTTCCAGCATCCCTTCCACCCGCCGATCGATGCGCCGGTAGAGTTCTTCCCGAGAAGGGGCGAGGCCGAGCTTCAGGGTGCGATAGGGGCGTTCGGCGAAGGCGTGCTCCCGCTGGAAATCGGAGAGGCGACGCCCGGAAAGCCGGTAGACCTCCAGGGCGCGCACGGTGCGCGTCACATCCCCCGGCGGAATCCGTCGGGCCAAGGGGGGATCGACTTCCCGCAGCAACCGAAAGAGGGTTCCCGGCCCTTCCCGCCCTTCCCGCTCCAGGAGTTCGGCGCGCAGCGCCGGGTCGCCGGTAGGCGCGTCGACCAGCCCTTCGGTGACGGCGCGCAGATAAAGACCGGTGCCGCCGAGCAATACCGGCAGCCGGCCGCGTTCAAGGATATCAGCGATCGCCGTATGAGCCAAGGACGCGAAGTCGGCGACGGAAAACTCCTCGTCCGGCGCCACCACATCGAGCAGATGGTGGGGCACCTGCCGACGTTCCGCCGCCGTCGCCTTGGCGGTGCCGATGTCGAGCCCCCGGTAAACCTGACGGGAGTCGGCGGAAACCACCTCAATGGGATAACGGCGGGCCAACTCGACGGCCAAGGCAGTCTTTCCCGAAGCGGTCGGTCCGCAGATCACCAGCAAAGGGGGGGCTTCCCGAACGCTCATCATCAGCTTCTCTTGAACAGTTTTTCGATCTCGGACAAGCGCTGGCGCACCATCACCGGGCGGCCATGGGGGCACTGGGCGCCGAAGTCGACCCGGTCGAGATCGCGCAGCAACGCCGTCATCTGCGGCGGCGAAAGGGCTTGGTTGGCACGGATCACCCCATGGCAGGCCATCAGGATGAGAACCTGTTCCAGGGCGTCTTCCGCCAAGGCGCTTTGACCGATCTGGCGCAGCTCGCCGGCCAGATCGCGCAGCAGTTGTTCGGCCTGGCCGCAATCGAGCAGTTGCGGAATTTCCTTGAGCACGTAACTTTTCCCGCCGAAGGGCTCGACGATGAGGCCAAGGCGCACAAGATGGGGCAGCGTTTCCCGCAGGGCTTGGGCCTCGGCGAAATCGACCTCGATGATCACCGGAAAGAGCAGCGCCTGACTGGGGATTTTGCCCTGGCGGTACTGACTGCGCAGTCGTTCGAAACCGATGCGCTCATGGGCCGCGTGCTGATCGATGAGAATCAGGTCCTGTCCGTCCTGGCAGACAAGGTAGCTGTTGCGATACTGGCCAATCAAGCGTAGTGAGGAAAAAAAGCCCGCTTCCGCCACCGGCGACGGCGCAGGCTCCGCCGACGCGGTCGCCGTTGCGGAGACAATGGTCGGGAGGCCGACCACAGGCGACGAGGGAAAGTGAGAGCGGGCATAAGCGTCCAGCGACTCCTGGACTTCCTGGCGCAGATCGCGGGGGGCGACCACGGCCCGAACCCTATCGTTAACCCCAGCGCCGGCAACGGCGGGAGTCTCTTCAGCGGAAGCTTGCGGAACTGGGGACTCCGGCAGCCAGGTGGAGGATTTCAGAGTGGCACGCACGGCCTCGGCGATAAAATCGTGAACCTGGCGCTGATCGCGAAAACGAACCTCGTCCTTGGTCGGGTGAACATTGACATCGACCCGGCCGGGATCGAGTTCCAGAAAAAGGACGACCACCGGATACCGGCCCCGAGGAAGAACATGCCGATAGCCTTCGAGCAGGGCGTGACGCACGACCCGATCCCGAACGTAACGGTGATTGATATAGAGATGGAGAGCGCCGGTCGTCGCCCGCTGCACCGCCGGTTGGCTGATGAAACCGGACAGCCGCAT
>CALJLX010000144.1 GCA_937982495.1 uncultured Desulfuromonas sp. | reverse complement strand
TGATCACCTCTTCGACCAGGGACGGAGTGGCAAGGTTCCAATAGGCGCCGCTGACGTTGCGGATACCGTGATGTTCCAAGCCGAAACTGCTTTCGAATTTTTCGCCGCTCATGCCTGCCTCCTCGTGCCGTGACGGGTTCCGGCTGCTGCACCGGGGAACGATCATGGGAAGTTGCTAACCTCGGAAGCATAGCAGAAAAATGCCCGTTTTGGGGAAAGGATCAAGAGGATCGAGCCCGAACCCTTCCGCTTGCGGCACAGGCAGACCCGACCTAGCGCTTACGGCGACGGCGGCGGGCGCGCAGGCCGAAGAAGACGCCGGCGGCGAACAAAGCCCAGATCAGGGCGGTGACGATCGTTTCACTGGCCGGCATAAATCCTCCTGGCGATGGGTTCCCGGCATTTTTCCGCGAACGCGGACCCCGGCGCCTTGAGCCGGGTCAAATGTCGCGGAATAAAAAAGCGGGGAGCCTTGAGCCCCCCGCCCTGTTTCTCTCAGCGGCCGGTTGACGCGCCGCCCTGGTGATCGGAACGGCGGCTGCGATATTCGATGATCGGCGCGCTCCGTTCGCTGCGCTGCTTCGTCGGGAACTCCCGCTTAGCGCGTTCCGGGCTGCGGGCCGGACGCTCGCCGGGCTTGCGCGGGGCGCCGGAACGGGACGGGGCACGTCCGGTGCGGGCCGGACGAACATCCAGCCCCCGGGTCGGCTCCAGCCCGGGAATCACCAGTTGCGGCAGGCTTTTGCCGATATAGCGCTCGATCCGCCGCAGGGCGGCGGTCTCGGCGGCGGAGGCCATGGAGATGGCGGTGCCCGTGGCGCCGGCGCGGCCAGTGCGGCCGATGCGGTGGACGTAGTCCTCGGCGAACATCGGCAGATCGAAGTTGATGACATGGCTGATGCTGGTCACGTCGATGCCGCGGGCGGCGACATCGGTGGCCACCAGCAGTTTGATCCGCCCTTGGCGCAGATCGCGCAGGGTGCGGTTGCGGGCGTGCTGGCTCATGTCGCCGTGCAGGGCGGCAACCCGGTGTCCCTGGGCGGAAAGATCCCGAGCCAGGCTGTCGGTGTCGCGCTTGGTCGCGGAAAAGATGATCGCCTGGTTGATCTCCTGATTGGCCACCAGGTGCTGGAGAATCTTCTCCTTGTGCCGGCGGTCGTCGGTGACGTGCAGGCGCTGTTCGATGGCGTCATGGGTCAGCTGCCGGCCGCCGATATCGATGCGTACCGGCTCGCGCAGCATGCGTCCGGCCAGATCGGCCATGGCGCGGTCGAGGGTGGCGGTAAAGAAGAGGGTCTGACGGCCGCTCGGCGCTCCGGCGATGACCTTCTCCAGATCGTCCTTGAAGCCCATGTCGAGCATGCGGTCGGCTTCGTCGAGAACCAGAATCTCCAACCGCGAGAGGTCGAGGGAGCCCCGCTGCAGGTGATCGACCACCCGGCCGGGAGTGCCCACGACCAGGTCGGGGGAATCCTGCAGGGCCTTGAACTGCTCGCGATAGGGCATGCCGCCGAGAAGCAGGGCGTAGCGGGTACGCAGATGGCGGCCGTAGGTGCGGGTCGCCTCCAGAATCTGGTTGGCCAGTTCGCGGGTCGGGGTCAGCACCAGCACCCGGGGGGCGCCGCGCCGTTTGGCGACGGGCTCGGCCAACAGCTGCAGGGCCGGCAGCATGAAGGCCGCGGTCTTGCCGGTGCCGGTCTGGGCCGAGGCGAGCAGATCGCGGCCGGCCAGGGCTTCGGGGATGGCGCGGGCCTGGATCGGGGTGGGGGTGGTGTAGCCGCATTCTTCGATTCCCTTGAGCAGGGCGGGAATCAGGTTCAGTTCAGCAAAAGACA
>CALJLX010000143.1 GCA_937982495.1 uncultured Desulfuromonas sp. | reverse complement strand
CGAAGAAGCCGAGAAAGAGCCAGACGAGGAGACCGCTGCCGCCGCTCGCGGAACCCGCGGCGAAGGCGCTGGTGGCCAGGGTCAACATTCCGGTGGTGAGCAGGCTGGCGCGGGCGATGGCTTTCATGGTCTCCTCCTTTATAAAGTCGGGCTGATTCGGGCTTGTTTCAGGGATTAATGGGCGCTCTGTTTCGCTTCTTCCGCTTTCGGCTCGACCACGGCTTTGGCGATGCCGAACATGACCAACAGGGCCGGGATGAGCTGGGCGGCGACGATCAGGCCGCAGAAGCCGAGGAAGACCCAGACGACGAAGCCGCTGTGGTCGGTGCGGGTCGAGGCGGCAAATGCGGGAGCGGCCAGGGCGGAAAGGGCGAGGGTGGCGGATGCGATCAGGGATTGGGCTTTCATGATGTCCTCCTATGGTTGCAGTGAATTGGCTTGAGGCGGTGTGCCTTGCTGTTGTCTTTATCTATAGCGAGGAACGTACCAACCTTGGAAAGATCCCATAAAATATTTTCAATTTATTGAAATCACGAGAGAAAAAAGAAAACGCCGAGAGCCTGCGCAAACATTTCGCAGGCCCTCGGCGTATAACACAAATATACATTTTTTCGTTATGCTAGTTTCGTTAAATAGTCCTAAAATTGAAACAATATACTGTAATCATTGTAGATTTATCCTATTTCCGGGTGTATCCGGCGTTTATACAGGTGTATGAGCCCCGGTTAGTGGAGCAGATGGCGCGACATGGGAATCAGTCGCCGGTAATCCTCGGCGGTCAGGCTCGATTCCCAGAGTCCGCCGATCATGCCCGTCCCCACCCCCAGGGCGAAGATCGCCACCACCAGCAGCGGAAAGCGCCAACCGGCAAGAAGATCCCGCCGCCCCGGGGCAGCCATCGCCAGGGAGCGGGTCGGGCAGGCCGTCTCGCAACTCAGGCAGCCGGTGCATTCGGGACTGGAAATCGCGGCCTTGCGGTCCACCGGCAGACGCGCCGGGCAGGCCTTGGCGCACTTACCGCAGTCGACGCAAGTATCGGCATCGCGCCGGATCTTGAGCGGGCTGAAAACGCTGAAAAGGCCGAGCAGCGCCCCATAGGGACAGAGATAGCGGCACCAGAAGTTCTGATAGAAGAAAGAGAGAACGGTCAGCGCGGCGATGATCGCCAGGGCGGTCGCGGACATGCCGGTGAAGAAATGGAGCATCTTCACGTCACTCACCGCCCAGTAGGGGGTTTCGAGAAAAGAGGCGAGGGCAAAAGAGGGCATATCGAGAAAGATGATCTTGACGAAAAAGGCCAGCAGCAGGTATTTGAGGCCGCGCAAGGGCCAGTCGAGCCAGGTCCAGATGCGGAAATTGCGGCCGAAAACTCGTTGTCCCAGCTTCCACACCGCCTCGGAGAGGGTGCCCACCGGGCAGAGCCAGGAACAGAAACTCTTGCGCGCGAAAAAACTCATGGCGATGAAGGTCAGCAAGAGCACCATGGCCGCCGGATGGACCTTATCGACGATCCCCGTCGTCAGCCAGTATTTCAGGCTGACCAGGGCGCCGATGGGGAGAAAACCCTCGACTCCGGGCGGGCGGGAAACAAAGGGAGTCGCGCCGAAGCTTTCGTAATGGCGGACAAAAAGAGCGAAACGGATGCCGATACCCAAAATCCAGGCAAAAAAGAGCCATTGAATGAGGTTGCGTATGCGGGTTCTTCGGGCTAAAAAATCAGTCACCATAATCATCTCCTGGATATCCGCCGAACAGCCTGCGGTTTTGCCCCATAAAAACAGATTGCCTTCACCAAAACCTTGACCCCGGTCAAATTTCGCCCGGGGGAAAGCCCATTCGACGGGCGTGGTGAAAACCTCCCCCCTGACAAGGGGGGATTGAGGGGGGTTGACCTTAGCTGTTACACTGTCCCGGAGGCAAGGCGCCCGCAAGGCGAGGAGTGAGGCGGACCTGAAAGGTACGTCGCAGCAACGAGGAGGAGGGCAACACCGAAGACAAATGTTTTCATCCGCCGACCAAGGAGCCGACCATGATTCAAGACGCCAGCGACCAATACATCGCCACCATCCTCGCCCACTACCCCCTCGCCGGGAAAACGGTGCTGGAGATCGGCTGCGGCGGCGGCCGTATCACCCGTGATCTGGCCCGCCATGCCGCTTCGGTCCTGGCCACCGATCCCGACGCCAAGGCCCTTACCCAGGCCCGCCTCACCGTCACCGCGGAGAATGTCACCTTCCGCCAAGCCCCGAGCGGCGTCCCCGAGGATCTGCCCGCCGCCGCCTTCGACCTGGTGATCTACACCCTCTCCCTGCACCACGTCCCCATCGGCGAGATGACCGCCAGCCTGGAAGCCGCCGGTCGCCTGCTGCGCCCCGGCGGGGCGATCCTGGTGCTGGAACCGGGGGCGGAAGGCCCCTTCATGGAGGCCAAGCAGCGCTTCGGTATCGGCAGCGGCGACGAAAGCCGGGAGCAGGCGGCGGCGCTGGCGGCCATGGAGCAGTTATCCGACTGGACCATCGGGCCGACCATTCATTTCGAAACCGCTTTTCTCTTCAGCGACGAAGCGGATTTCTTCGCCAGTAAAGTTACCAACCATAGCCAGCTTCCCGCCGAGCGGCTGGCGGCAATCAGCGCCTTCCTCGCCCCCTACAAAACCGCCGAAGGGATCGTGCTGCGGGCCGGGCGCCGGCTCAACGTCCTCACCCGAAGCTAGGTGTGCTCATCGCCACGGGGCTCGATGCGCACCCGGCGGATCGCGGTTCCCTTGACCTTGACGCAGGTCAACCGAAAGGCCTCCCAGTCGACCTGCTCCCCTTCGGCGGGCAAATGCCCCAGCTTGAAGAGAATCAACCCGGCCAGGGTGTCGTAAGGCTGTCCGGGGGCACAGCGCACGCCGAGCAAGTCCTCCAGGTCTTTGAGGGGAATGAGGGCGTCGACCAGATAGCCGCCGTTAGCGAGGGGCTGGATGCGGCGCGGCTCGTCCGCGTCGTGCTCATCCTCGATTTCCCCCACCAGTTCCTCCA
>CALJLX010000142.1 GCA_937982495.1 uncultured Desulfuromonas sp. | reverse complement strand
TCGCCATCCGTGAAGGTGGCCGGACCGTCGGCGCCGGCGTCGTCAGCGAAATCATAGCGTAAGAGGATAAAATCACATGCCGAGCCAAAAGATCAGAATCCGTTTGAAGGCTTATGACCATAAGCTGCTCGATCTTTCCGTAAACGAGATCGTCGATACCGCTAAGCGCACGGGTGCCCGGGTCGCCGGACCGGTACCCCTGCCGACCATTATCAACAAGTATTGCGTGCTTCGTGGTCCCCATGTCGACAAGAAGAGCCGCGAGCAGTTTGAAATGCGCACGCACAAGCGACTTCTCGACATTCTCGAACCGACACAACAGACTGTGGATGCCCTGATGAAGCTTGACCTGTCCGCCGGCGTCGACGTGGAAATCAAGCTCTAGGCAACTCATTAAAGGTAAGGGTACGTGCAATGATACAGGGAATCTTGGGTAAGAAACTGGGTATGTCCCAGATTTTCGCCATGGACGGTCGGCGGATCCCGGTGACGGTGGTTGAGGCTGGCCCCTGCGTGGTCGTGCAGAAGAAGACCGTGGCCAGTGATGGTTACAATGCTCTTCAGGTGGGCTTTGCTCCCCGCGCGGCGCATCGCGTCAACCGCCCTGCCATGGGTCACTTTAAGAAGGCTGGCAAGGGAGCCTTTGCTTTCCTGCGCGAGTTCCGGGTCGAGAATGTGGATGATTTCAATGTCGGCGACGAGATCAAGTGTGAAGCTTTTGCCGCCGGGGATATCGTCGATGTGATCGGGACCAGCAAGGGCAAGGGTTTTCAGGGGGTTATCAAACGTTGGAATTTCTCCGGTGGCCGCTCGAGCCACGGCTCGAAATTCCATCGCGCGCCTGGATCCATCGGCTGCAGTGCCTGGCCTTCCCGGGTTTTCAAGGGAAAGAAGATGGCTGGGCAAATGGGGAACGCCCGGGTTACGACACAAAACCTGGAAATCGTCGATGTTCGTCCTGAGCAAAATTTGATTCTTGTCAAGGGCGCGATTCCTGGAGCCAAGAATAGCTTGGTCACGATTCGTAAAGGTATTAAAGCCAAAAAATAGCCTCATGTCAGTGAGGGTGTGGGAGACAGACCATGGCAAGCGTTGTTGTCTACGATATTAATAAAAATCAGGTATCCCAGCGGGAACTGTCCGACGTGGTCTTCAATGACGTTGTTCGTGGCTACCTGATTCACGATATGGTTCGCTTTCAACTGGCGGCCCGTCGCCAGGGAACGGCCGATACGAAGACCCGCAGTGAGGTGTCCGGCGGAGGCAAAAAGCCGTACAAGCAGAAGGGTACCGGTAATGCCCGGCAGGGATGTATTCGTGCCCCCCACTATGTTGGTGGTGGCGCGGCGTTCGGACCGACGCCCCGGGATTACACCTTCAAACTCAACCGCAAGGTTAAGAAAGCGGCGTTGCGCAGTGCTCTTTCCGCTCGGTTTCAGGCGGAGAAGCTGACTGTACTCAATGCCATCGACCTGGAGAAAATCAGCACCAAGGGATTTACTGAAATCCTCAGCCGTTTCGACCTTGATAAGGTGCTGGTCGTTATTTCCGGGGCCAATCGTAACCTTGAGCTTTCCGCCCGCAATTTGCCGAATGTAAAGGTGCTACGGGCCGAGGGCGTCAATGTTTACGACGTGATGAAATATCCCAACCTGATCGTCACCGAAGGGGCTGTTTCTCAGTTGGAAGGAGCGCTTGCGTCATGAAACCGCTGCATCAGATTATTAAACGACCGTTAATTACTGAGAAAACCAGCCTGCAGAAGGAAACCGGTCAAATTGTAGCCTTTGAGGTTTCTGTTGGCGCCAATAAGATCGAGATCAAGCAGGCCGTGGAAAAGGCGTTTGACGTGAAAGTCAAGAACGTCAACACCTCGCTGGTGGCCGGCAAGGTCAAGCGTGTTGGTCGGCAGTTTGGCAAGCGGTCGAACTGGAAAAAAGCATACGTGACCCTGGAAGAGGGTAGCAGTATTGACTTCTTCGGTGTCTAAGGTTTGTTATCAAGCGATACGGAGTAACTATAATGGCGATCAAAAAGTTTAAACCGACCTCGCCGGGTCGTCGTAACATGACCTCTTCCTCTTTCGAGGAGATCACGACTTCCACTCCCGAGAAGTCCCTTGTTGCGCCTCTGAAACGTTCCGGTGGCCGCAACAACTACGGTCGTATTACCAAGCGTCACACCGGAGGCGGGCACAAGCGTAAGTACAGAATCATTGACTTCAAGCGGGATAAGAAGGACATTCCGGCCAAGGTCGTTTCTATCGAATACGATCCGAATCGTTCCTCCCGTATCGCTCTGTTGAACTATGCCGACGGTGAGAAACGCTATATTATCGCGCCTCTCGGAATCTCCGTGGGGGATACTCTGGTCGCGAGCGATCAGGCGGACATCAAGCCCGGCAATGCCTTGTCCATTCGCGCCATTCCTCTGGGAACCTGGGTGCATAACGTTGAACTGCGTGTCGGCAAGGGGGGGCAACTCGCCCGTAGTGCCGGAACCTACGCGATGATCGCCGCTAAAGAGGGTAAGTACGCGCAGCTGCGCCTGCCTTCCGGTGAGGTTCGCTTGGTGTTGCAGGGTTGCTGCGCCACTGTTGGCCAAGTTGGGAATCCGGAGCATGAAAATATTCAGATCGGCAAGGCTGGCCGGAACCGGTGGCTGGGCAAGCGTCCGCAGAGCCGTGGTGTGGCCATGAACCCCGTCGACCATCCCCATGGCGGCGGCGAAGGCAAGAGCTCCGGCGGCCGCCATCCGGTGACTCCCTGGGGTATTCCGACCAAGGGTTACAAGACCCGGACCAACAAGCGTACCGACAAGTTCATTATTCGGCGGCGCAAGAAATAACGTTTCTTTGGGATAGAGGAGAAGGCAGTGGCTAGATCAATCAAGAAGGGGCCGTACGTCGAGGAAAGCCTTTTGCGTAAAATCGAAGCTGAAGGTGGCGCCAGCAATAAGAAGGTCATCAAGACCTGGTCGCGGCGCTCCACAATCGTCCCTGAATTTGTAGGCCTGACCTTCGCCGTGAATAACGGCAAGAAGTTCATTCCGGTATTCGTTACCGAGAACATGGTCGGCCACAAACTCGGCGAGTTCGCCCCGACCCGGACTTACTTCGGCCATGGCGCGGACAAGAAAAGCAAGAAGAGATAAGATCCTGCATAGGAGTTTCATTCATGGAAGCCAGAGCTAAACTGAGTTACGCGCGTCTTTCTCCCCAGAAAACACGTCTGGTGGTGGACATGGTGCGTGGCAAGGGCGTTCAGGATGCGCTGAATATCCTCAAATTCTCTCCGCAGAAGGCCGCGGCCATTGTCAGCAAGTTGGTCAGTTCGGCGGTCGCTAATGCGGAACAGAAGGGTGTATCCGACATCGATCGTCTGATGATCAAGCATATCAGTGTCGACCAGGGCCCGGTTCTTAAGCGCTTTATGCCCCGGGCGCAGGGACGTGCCACCAAGATCCGTAAACCGACGAGTCACATCACTGTGATTCTTGACGAAAAGTAGACTGAGGGAGGTGATAGTTTGGGCCAGAAAGTACATCCCGTAGGATTTCGGTTGGGAGTCATCAAAACCTGGGAATCCAAGTGGTATGCAGAGGCGGATTACGCCAAGCTGCTCCATGAAGATATCAAGCTTAGGAATTACCTCAAAAAGCGGCTCTATCATGCCGGTATTTCCAAGATTGAATTGGAGCGCGCCGCGAATAAGGCGAAGATCAATATTTACGCCGCACGTCCAGGCATTATCATTGGCAAGAAGGGTTCCGAGGTCGAGGCGCTCAAGAAAGAGCTGGCCAAACTCACCGACAAGGAAGTCTTCATTAATATTCAGGAAGTTCGCAAGCCTGAGATTGATGCTCAATTGGTGGCGGAGAATGTGGCACTCCAATTGGAACGCCGAGTTGCTTTCCGCCGCGCGATGAAGAAAAGCGTCAGCATGGCGCTCAAATTTGGCGGCCAGGGAATCAAGATCACCTGCAGCGGTCGTCTAGGTGGGGCCGAGATGAGCCGTACTGAATGGTACCGTGAGGGGCGCGTGCCCCTACATACTTTACGCGCCGATATCGACTATGGATTCGCCGAAGCGAAGACCACTTATGGCATCATCGGTGTCAAAGTGCTTATCTTCAAGGGCGAAGTTCTCGCGCGGGAACAGCAATAAGATCGCAATAGGAGTAAGCAAGCCATGTTAATGCCCAAGAAGGTTAAACATAGAAAAACATTCAAGGGGCGCATGAAAGGCGCCGCCAAGGGTGGTACCGAGCTGAACTTCGGGGATTTCGGTCTGCAGGCCATCGAATGCGGTTGGTTGTCATCCCGGCAAATCGAAGCCGCTCGTCGGGCCATGACTCGCTATATCAAGCGTGGCGGGAAGATCTGGATCCGAGTTTTCCCGGACAAGCCCCTGACCCGCAAACCCGCCGAAACCCGTATGGGTAAGGGGAAAGGGTCTCCGGATAGTTGGGTCGCCGTGGTTAAGCCCGGGGTCATGCTTTATGAAATGCAGGGGGTTGACGTAGAAGTAGCCCGCGAGGCCTTCCGGCTTTCCGCCAATAAGCTCCCGATGAAAACCAAGTTCGTGATGAGGGAGGATATTGTCAATGAAAGCTAGTGAAATGGTGGCCCTCAACATCGAGGAATTACGGAAGAAATCTGAAGAACTCAGCCAGGAACTGTTCAATCTGCGGTTTCAGTTGCATACCGGACATCTGGAAAATACCGCGCGGATTCCTCAGATCAAGAAGGATATTGCCCGGGTTAACACCGTGCTGCGGCAGAAACAGGGATAGTGGGGAGTACGAGGACGGATATGACGACTGAACGTGGAAACAGAAAGACCCGGGTTGGGATCGTGGTCAGCGACAAGATGGATAAGACCGTCGTAGTCAAGGTTGACCAGCTGGTAAAGCATCCCATTTACAAAAAATACATCAAGCGCAAGGTTACCTGCAAAGCCCACGACGAGCGCAACGACTGCGCCGTCGGCGACAAGGTGCTTATCGTGGAGACCAGGCCGCTGTCCCGTGACAAGCGGTGGAGAGTCCGCGAAATCCTCGAAAAACACGTAACCGTTTAGGAGATACAAGCCATGATCCAGATGCAGACCATGCTTGATGTCGCGGACAATTCCGGCGCCCGGAAGCTCTGCTGCATCAAGGTGCTCGGCGGCTCCAAACGCAAATACGCCGGTCTTGGAGATATTATTATCTGCTCCGTCAAAGAGGCCTTGCCCAATTCGCGGGTCAAGAAAGGCGATGTGGTGCGTGCCGTTATTGTCAGAACGGCTAAGGAGGTTCCCCGCCCGGATGGCTCGTTCATCCGCTTTGATAAGAATTCCGCCGTGGTGGTCAATGCCGGGGGGGAGCCCATCGGAACCCGAATCTTTGGACCCGTCGCCCGTGAACTCCGCGCCAAGCGCTTTATGAAAATTGTATCTCTGGCGCCTGAAGTCCTTTAAAAAAGATCATTGGGAGATATACGAAGATGGCGGCTAAAAACCTTCATGTCAAAAAAAACGACATGGTGATGATCATTGCTGGCAAAGAGAAGGGCAAGTCGGGCAAGGTCGCCCGGGTTTTTCCGGAGAAGGGCCGGCTTACGGTAGAAGGCTTAAACGTAGTCAAGCGTCACACCCGCCCTTCCCGGGCCAACCAGGATGGTGGAATTGTCGAGAAGGAAGCGCCCCTGGACGCTTCCAATGTGTTGCTGCTCTGCGTAGCTTGCGGCAAGGCGGCCCGTACCGGCATCCGTGTTCTGGAAGATGGGCGTAAGGTGCGTTTCTGCAAGAAGTGCAACGAGATCGTGGATAAGTAACGGAGGATTTCCATGGCAAGACTGAAAGAAAAATACCAGGTCGAGCTGGTCCCTCAGCTGAAAAAGGACTTGCAGCTCGACAATGTGATGGAAGTCCCCCGGGTCGAGAAAGTTGTCGTAAACATGGGTCTCGGGGAGGCCATTCAGAACATCAAGATCCTGGAGGCGGCGGTTGAGGAATTGACCAAGATCACCGGGCAGAAGGCGGTTATAACTAAAGCGAAAAAGTCGATCGCGACCTACAAGCTGCGTGAAGGCATGCCGATTGGTTGTCGCGTGACCCTGCGTCGCGCTCAGGCCTACGAGTTTCTCGATCGTCTGATCAATATTGCCCTTCCCCGGGTTCGTGACTTCAAGGGGGTTTCTCCCAAGGGGTTCGACGGGCGCGGCAACTATACTCTCGGTATTCGCGAGGAAATTATCTTCCCTGAGATCGATTTCGATAAAATCGACAAAGTCAAGGGGATGAATGTGACCATTGTCACCACGGCCCGGACCGATGAAGAGGGACGCGCCCTCCTGGCGGCCATGGGCATGCCTTTCAGGAAATAAAGTCAGACGGAGAGCGGAGGAGCTAGTGGCAAAAAAATCGATGATGATAAAGGCTTCGCGGCCAACCAAGTTCGGAGTTCGGCAGCATAACCGCTGCCCTCTCTGCGGCCGTCCGCGGGCGTATTATCGCAAATTTGACATGTGCCGTATTTGCCTGCGCAAGCTGGCGTCGGAAGGAAAACTTCCCGGCGTCATCAAGTCGAGCTGGTAAAGAGACATTAAGGAGCTGCATCCATGGCAATGACTGATCCTATCGCGGACATGCTGACCCGCATCCGTAATGCGGGCCTGGCGAAGCATCCGAAGTTGGACGTGCCTTCGTCCAAAATCAAAGAGGCCTTGGCTTCGGTGCTCAAGGATCTTGGATATATCAAGAATTTCAAGAATATCAGCGACGAAAAGCAGGGCGTGCTGCGGATCTACCTCAAGTTTGACGAGGATAATCAGCACGTCATTCATGAAATCAAGCGGGTATCCACTCCTGGTCGTCGCATCTATGTGGGGAAGGACGAGATCCCCATGGTGAAAAACGGTCTCGGGTGCGCCATCCTGTCGACTTCCAAGGGTCTGATGGATGATGCGGCTGCACGCACGGCGCAGGTGGGCGGCGAGCTCCTCTGCACCGTCTGGTAAGGATCCGGGGAAGGAGTTTATAAAAGATGTCGAGAATCGGGAAAAAACCCATTACGATTCCGGGTGGAGTGAAGGTTTCCCTTTCCGGGGAGACCATCAGCGTGCAAGGTCCCAAGGGCCAGCTCAGTCGCCGGATTCCCACGCAGGTTGGAGTTTCCATCGAGGCGGATAGCATCCAGGTCAGTTCTCCGGAAGGTGCGCGCGTGGACAGCTCCATGCAAGGCCTGACCCGGACCCTGGTGGCTAATATGATCGAGGGTGTCACCAAAGGGTATGAGCGTGTTCTTGAGATTAACGGCGTCGGTTATCGCGCCGAAATGAAGGGCGCGATTCTCAACTTGGCCCTGGGCTACTCGCATGCCGTGGAGTATCCCCTACCCAAGGGGATAGACGCCGAGGTCGAGAAGCAGACCAAGATCACTCTGAAGGGAATCGATAAAGAACTGATCGGAGCGACCGCCGCCAAGATCCGTTCTTTCCGTGCCCCGGAGCCTTATAAGGGCAAGGGGATCAAGTATGCCGAAGAGCGGATTCTGCGCAAGGCCGGCAAGACCGGTAAGAAATAATTGATTCAAGGCCAAGGAGAACGATTGTGAACGTCGCAAAGCAAAGACGTGATGCCCGTGCGAAGCGGCAGGTTCGGGTGAGGAAAAAGGTCCGTGGGACCATGGAACGTCCTCGCCTGTGTGTCTTCCGCAGCGCCAAGCACATTTATGTGCAAATTATCGAGGACGTGACCGGTCGCACTCTGGCGACGGCGTCTACAGCGAACAAGGATGTGGCCGAGGGCGTAAATTATACCGGCAATGTCGAGGCCGCCAAGGCTGTCGGGCAAACCATCGCCAAGAAGGCTCTTGAGCAGAATATCAAGCAGGTGGTCTTTGACCGCAACGGTTTCCTGTATCATGGCCGCGTGAAGGCTCTTGCCGACGCCGCCCGTGAAGCCGGCCTGTCTTTCTAAGGTAAAGGAGGAGTTCTTTGCATCGCATCGATCCCAATGAACTGAACTTGAACGACCGCGTTATTCATATCAACCGTTGCGCGAAGGTCGTGAAGGGTGGCCGTCGTTTCAGCTTCTCCGCCTTGGTGGTGGTCGGCGACGGGGAAGGTCATGTCGGTTACGGACTGGGCAAGGCCAAGGAGGTTCCTGAAGCGATCCGCAAAGGGGTCGAGCAGGCCAAGAAAAGCCTTATCAAGGTTCCCCTGCGTGGGCGGACCATTCCCTTTGATGTGCTGGGTAAATTCGGCGCCGGGAAGGTTCTCCTCAAGTCGGCCTCCGAAGGTACCGGAGTAATTGCCGGCGGCGCGGCCCGTGCTGTTTTGGAGGTGGCCGGCGTCGGCGATATCCTCTCCAAATGTCTCGGTTCCAATAACCCGCATAATGTGGTCAAGGCCACCGTGAATGCCCTGGCTCAGCTCAAGAGCGCCCAGGAAATCATGGAACGCCGCGGCCTGCAGGCGTCTGCTGAATAAGTTGGCGGATAAGGAGAAGCTCATGGCCGATCAGATCAAGGTGACACTGAAAAAAAGCGGCATCGCCCGCGATGAATATTTCACGCGAGTCCTCAAGGGACTTGGTTTAACCAAGCTGCATAAGACGGTATGCCTAAAGGACACTCCGGAAATTCGCGGGATGATTCGCAAGGTAGCCCACATGGTTGAAGTCGAAGACTGCCGTTAAGGAAGATGGATATGGATCTGAGCAATTTGCAACCGGCATTCGGTTCTACGAAAAATCGCAAGCGTATCGGTCGTGGCCACGGTTCGGGCACGGGCAAGACCGCGGGTAAAGGACATAAAGGGCAGAAGGCTCGCAGCGGCGGCAGCGTTAAGGCCGGTTTTGAAGGTGGTCAGATGCCTCTGCAGCGTCGTCTTCCCAAGCGCGGTTTTACCCCGCTGGCGAAGAAGGTTTACTCTCTTGTCAATCTGCGGGATCTCGATGTTTTCGAGGACGGCAGTGTTGTCGACCTTGCCGCCTTCGGCAAGGCGGGCCTGGTGAAGGAAGTCTTGGATGGGATCAAAGTTCTTGGGGATGGTGAGTTAACCAAGGCCTTGACGGTTCAGGCACATAAATTCAGCAAGTCGGCTCAAGAAAAAATTGAGGCGGCCGGCGGTAAAGTCGAGGTTCTCTAAATTGATAAAAGCCATCCAGAACATATTCAGTATTCCTGAACTCAGGAGACGGGTTCTCTTTACCCTGTGCATGCTGGCTGTTTATCGGGTGGGTTGTCATGTGCCTACTCCTGGGGTTGACGCGCAGGTTCTGGCCAAGTTTTTCGAGGGGACCGAAGGCACTCTTCTGGGTTTGGTCAGTGCCTTTACCGGTGGTGCTCTTGAGCGCATGACGGTATTCGCCTTGGGGATCATGCCTTATATCAGTGCCTCTATTATTCTGCAGTTGCTGGCCGTGGTTTTCGAGCCGGTTGAAAGGTTGAAGAATGAGGGAGAGCAGGGTCGCAAGGTTTTGACTCGCTGGACCCGTTACGGGACAATTCTTCTCTCGATCATTCAGGGTACCGGGATCGCCATTGGTCTGCAAACCATGCGCGGTCCCGCTGGCGAATTTGTTGTTCCTGATCAGGGTATGGGTTTTATTCTGCTGACAGTCATTACCCTGACGGCGGGTACGGCCTTTATCATGTGGTTGGGTGAACAGATTACCGAACGCGGTATCGGAAATGGCATTTCTCTGATCATTTTCGCCGGGATTGTCGCCAATATGCCGGCGGCGATTGTTAACTCGGTACGACTGCTGCGGACCGGTGCCTTGACACCGTTGGTCGGAATTGCGGTTCTTGTTTTGATGATCGCCGTCATCATGGCGATTGTTTTTATGGAGCGCGGACAGCGTCGGTTGCCGATTCACTATGCCAAGCGGGTAGTGGGGATGCGCAATTACGGTGGCCAGACCAGCCATCTGCCGCTGAAAGTCAATATGAGCGGGGTCATCCCGCCGATTTTCGCCAGTTCCATTATCATGTTTCCGGCGACTGTAGCGAATCTGGTTGATGTTACCTGGGTCCAGACCCTAGCATCCATGATGACGCCCGACCACTGGCTTTATAACGTTTTTTTCGTTGCATTAATCATTTTCTTCTGTTACTTCTACACGGCTGTGACTTTCAACCCTGTTGACGTAGCCGAAAATGTGAAAAAGCAGGGGGGCTATATCCCCGGCATACGTCCCGGAAAACCAACGGCGGAATATATCGATGTGGTCCTGGGCCGCCTGACCTTTGCCGGCTCTATTTATATTTCGGCTGTTTGTGTTTTGCCGACCATATTGATCGGCGAGTTCGGCCTGCCTTTCTATTTTGGCGGAACTTCACTTTTGATTGTGGTTGGTGTTGGTATGGACACCGCGTCCCAGATTGAGGCCCACCTGATATCCAGGTCGTATGAGGGTTTCATGAAGGGTGTGACTCTCAAGGGCCGTCATGGTTAGGGAAATCGAAATGAAGCTTATTTTGCTCGGCCCTCCCGGCGCAGGCAAGGGTACGCAGGCCAAAATGCTTATGGATCGCTATGCAATTCCGCAGATTTCCACCGGGGACATTCTTCGAGCCGCGGTCAAGGACGGAACGCCGATGGGTCTAAGGGCCAAGTCCTTCATGGCTGCCGGCGGGCTTGTTCCCGACGAGGTTGTCGTCGGTATTGTGCGTGAGCGTCTTCAGCAAGAAGACTGTAGGGCAGGTTTTATTCTCGATGGTTTTCCTCGGACCGTGGCCCAGGCTGATGCGCTTGCCGAGGCATTGACCGCTCTCGGTCGCCCCCTTGATGCGGTGATTTCCTTGGCTGTCGATGTCGAGGCGCTGGTTGAGCGATTGACTGGTCGTCGCACTTGTCGTGATTGTGGCCGGGGCTATCACGTTACCTTTGCCGCGCCCATGGCGTCGGGGGTCTGCGATGCGTGCGGTGGGGAGTTGCTGCAGCGGGAGGATGACCGAGAGGAAACGATTCGTCGTCGTCTTGAGGTTTATAATGAGCAAACTTCGCCGTTGATTAATTATTATCGTAAGTCCGGACTGCTCTCCGAGGTCGATGGGATGCTCTCCATGGATGCCGTGCAGGACGAGGTGCTCGCTATCCTGCGCAAGGAGTAGTCAGGAAGATGATCGTTCTCAAGTCTCGCGCCGAGCTGATTCTGATGCGTGACGCGGGACGGATTGTCGCGGAAATTCTGCAGCTGCTTCGTGAGCGAATTAAGCCTGGAGTAACGACTCGAGAACTTGACGAATTTGCCGAAGCCGAGTGTAAACGCCGCCGGGTTCGTCCGGCGTTCAAAGGGTACGGTGGTTTTCCCTTCACAATCTGCTCCTCTCCCAACGAAAAAGTGGTTCACGGTTTTGCCGATTCCGAGCCACTGCGTGATGGGGACATTTTGAGTATTGATTTTGGCGTTGTGAAGTCAGGGTTTTATGGGGACTCGGCGATTACGGTTCCTGTTGGACGGATAACGGCTGAAGCGGAAAAGTTGCTGGAGATAACACAGCGCTCCCTTATGCTGGGAGTCGCTGAGGCGACAGTCGGCAATCGTCTTTCCGATATCTCGCATGCAGTCCAGGCTTGTGTCGAAATAGAGGGTTTTAGCGTTGTCCGTGAGTTTGTCGGGCATGGTATTGGTCGGCAATTGCATGAGTTGCCACAAATTCCTAATTTTGGTGCTCCCGGTCAGGGGCCGCGGTTGCGAGAAGGGATGACCCTGGCGATTGAACCGATGATCAACGCGGGGACGCCGGATGTTCGCATTCTCTCGGATGGCTGGACGGCGGTGACGGCGGATGGTCGGCTGTCGGCTCATTTTGAGCACACGATAGCCGTTACCAGTCATGGGCCTGAGATTTTGACTGCTTTATAGACATAATTTATGGTTGAACGTTGTGATTGGATAACATTCGCTAAGTCGCTTCGGGCGACCAACTTGATGAGTAAAGGAAGAAACAATGAAAGTCCGCGCTTCGGTGAAGACAATCTGCGACAAGTGTAAGGTGATTAAGCGCAAGGGGATTGTCCGGATTATTTGTGAAAACCCCAAGCACAAGCAGAGGCAGGGATAACTGGATTAGGAGGAATGGAAATTGGCACGTATTGCTGGTATCGACTTACCGAGAAATAAACGGATTGAGGTGGCTCTCACCTACATCTACGGCATCGGCCGCTCCTCTTCCCAGGAGATCCTGAGCAAGGCCGGTGTTGGTCTGAACACCCGGACTGATGATCTCACCGAAGCTGAAGTGGCGAAAATTCGCGAAGTCATCGACCGGGAAAGTAAGGTTGAGGGCGATTTGCGGCGAGAGGTTTCGATGAATATCAAACGTCTCATGGACCTGGGTTGTTATCGCGGACTGCGTCATCGTCGTGGCCTCCCCGTGCGTGGGCAGAAGACCAAGACGAATGCCCGCACCCGCAAGGGGCCCCGCAAGACTGTCGCCGGTAAGAAGAAATAACTGGAGGAACCATGGCTAAGCCCGGTAAGAAAGTAGTCAGAAAAAAAGTTGAAAAAAAGAATATCGCCAATGGGGTGGCCCACATCCAGGCGACTTTCAACAATACCATCGTGACCATCACGGATATCAGCGGTAATGTGATTTCCTGGTCTACTGCCGGTGGTCGCGGTTTCAAGGGTTCCCGGAAGAGCACCCCCTTCGCGGCCCAGGTTGCGGCTGAGGACGCTGCAAAAAAAGCCCAGGAGCATGGTCTTCGCAGTGTCGTTGTCAATGTCAAGGGGCCGGGTTCCGGTCGCGAGTCGGCATTGCGTGCCCTGCAAGCGGCGGGCCTCAACATTACTCTGATTAAGGATGTCACCCCAATTCCGCATAATGGGTGCCGTCCTCCCAAGCGCAGAAGAGTCTAAACCTTACAAGGAGGTCGAACGTTGGCTAGATATACCGGCCCCGTCTGTCGCATGTGCAGAAGGGAAAATACGAAATTGTTCCTGAAAGGGGACAGGTGTCATACCGATAAATGTGCCGTTGAGCGTCGTAATTATGCGCCCGGTCAGCATGGTCAGGGACGCATTAAAGTGTCGGATTACGGGACTCAGCTGCGCGAAAAGCAACGGGTCAAACGTACCTATGGCCTTTTGGAGAAGCAGTTCCGTTCCTATTTCGACAAAGCGGATCGCATGAAAGGTGTCACCGGCGAGAATCTGCTGGTTTTGCTGGAACGTCGCATTGACAGCATGGTTTACCGCATGGGCTTCGTTTCTTCCCGTAATGAAGGTCGCTCTCTTGTTCGTCAGGGCCATTTTCTTGTCAATGGCCGGCGAGTTGATATCCCTTCGTACTTGGTTCGCCCCGGTGATGTCGTTGAGCTGCGTGAAAAGAGCCGTCAGGTAGCACGTATCAACGAAGCTCTTGATGGTGTCATGCGTCGTGGTCTTCCTTCCTGGGTCGAGCTGGATCGCGCGGCCTTCAAGGGGATCGTTAAAACCCTGCCTGTTCGTGAAGAGATGACGACTCCTGCATTCCAGGAACATCTCATCGTCGAATTGTACTCCAAGTAGTCCGGTTGGGCTTTAACTGTAACCTCATTAGGGAGGATACGAATGTATAAAAACTGGAGAGACCTCATCAAGCCCAAGCGTCTCCAGATTGAATCGGATACACTGACCGATACCTATGGAAAATTCTATGCCGAACCTTTTGAGCGCGGCTTTGGAACAACTTTGGGCAACTCTTTGCGCCGTGTGCTGCTCTCTTCGTTGCAGGGGGCCGCTATTGTCTCTGTGCGCATTAAGGGGGTTCTTCACGAGTTTTCAACCGTTCCCGGTGTCACCGAGGACGTTACCGATATTATTCTCAACCTTAAAGGCGTGTTGCTGCGCCTGCATGGTAACGAAAGCCGAAATGTCCGTATCGTAAAAAAGGGAGCCGGGGTGATTACCGCCGGTGACATAATTACGGATAGTCATGTCGAGATTCTAAATCCCGAACATCATATCGCCACCTGTTCTCAGGAAGCGGATGTCGAGATGGAGATGGTTGTTTCCTTGGGCAAGGGATATGTGCCTGCCGACCGTAATCGAGATGAGCGGGCACCGGTCGGGACGATCCCCATCGACGCGATTTTTTCACCCATCAAGAAAGTTAACTTTACGGTCACCAACGCTCGTGTCGGGCAGATCACAGACTACGACAAATTGACGCTTGAAGTTTTTACCGATGGCAGTGTCCGTGCGGATGACGCCCTTTCTTTTGCCGCGAAAATCATCAAGGAACAGCTTCAGATCTTCATCAATTTCGATGAAGAGGTCGAGCCTGTTGAAGAGGAAGTCAGCGAGTCTTCGGGAAAGATCAATGAGAACCTCTACCGTAGTGTGGATGAGTTGGAGCTTTCCGTTCGTAGTGCCAATTGCCTGAAGAATGCAAATATCCGCCTGATCGGAGATTTGGTGCAGCGTTCGGAGGCGGAAATGCTTAAGACTCAGAATTTCGGCCGTAAGTCTCTGAACGAAATCAAGGATATCCTCTCCGAGATGGGCCTGACTCTCGGGATGAAGCTGGAAAACTTCCCTGATCCCGAATATCTCAAGATGATACAAAAGGGAAACGAGGAAGATTGATTCCTCGTGAAGGATAACGAAGAAAGGACCACGGAACCATGCGTCACAATAACAGTGGAAGAAAGCTTGGGCGGAACTCCAGCCACCGGTTGGCGATGATGCGGAATCTGGTGACCTCCTTGCTGGAGCATGAGAAGATCACCACGACCGACTGCCGCGCCAAGGAGTTGCGTAAAGTTGCTGAAAAAATGATTACTCTTGGAAAGCGTGGCGATGTTCATGCCCGGCGCCAGGCTCTGCAGGTGGTCCGTGACCGTAAGGTTGTGGCCAAGCTTTTTGATCGTCTTGCTCCCCGTTATCAGGATCGTCCCGGCGGTTACACTCGGATTATCAAACTGGCCAACCGCCTGGGTGATAATGCTTCACAGTCCATTATCGAACTGGTTGAAGAGGGGGGCGCCGTTGCGCCTTAGTAATAATTAGATTCGTAGTGCCGATAACATAAGACCATTTCATGAACAGGGAGCTGCGGCTCCCTGTTTTTTTTGGTTTGCTGGGGTAGACGTCGGGACAGCTGTCGGCCCGTTGATTTTCCGTGAGCATTGGAAGAGTATCGATTTCGTGTTGTAATTGTACTCTGGAATATTCCATCATTGTTCGATCTGCCTGAGGGTTGCCTTCTTTTTCTTAAAAAATCCAACGATTACAGTATTTTGTGTCAACTTTTCGGGGACTTCTTTATTTGGCATGCTTTGTGATAATAAATGATTGTTTTTGTCAAGCGGTGCCTTGGATTAGATTGCCGAATCCTTGATTGTTCATTTCTCGCTACCACGCAACCCTCAGGAGGTCATATGTCGCCAAAACTGGATGAAAAAGTCGAACCTGTTTACCAAGAAGTTCTCGCTCGTAACCCGGGTGAGACTGAATTCCATCAAGCGGTTCGTGAGGTTCTGGAATCTCTCGGGCCCGTTCTGGTCAAGCATCCTGAATTCTGTCAGCAAAAAATTATCGAGCGTATCTGCGAGCCTGAGCGCCAGATTATTTTTCGGGTACCTTGGCAGGACGATAATGGGGTTGTCCAAATCAATCGCGGATTCCGTGTTGAATTCAACAGTGCTTTAGGTCCCTACAAGGGCGGCTTACGGTTTCATCCTTCCGTTTATCTGGGCATTATCAAGTTTCTAGGTTTCGAGCAGATCTTCAAGAATGCTCTGACCGGCATGCCCATCGGCGGCGGCAAAGGGGGCTCGGACTTCGATCCCAAGGGGAAATCGGACGATGAGATCATGCGTTTTTGCCAGAGCTTCATGACCGAGCTCTATCGCCACATCGGCGAGCATACGGACGTTCCTGCCGGGGACATCGGTGTCGGTGGTCGTGAAATCGGCTATATGTTTGGCCAATACAAGCGCATCACCAACCGTTGGGAAGCGGGTGTGCTTACCGGTAAGGGGATCAACTGGGGGGGGTCGCTGGTGCGTCCGGAAGCAACCGGTTACGGCGCTACCTTCTTTGTTGACGAGATGCTCAAGGTTCGCGGTGAATCTTTTGAAGGGAAGACCTGCACGGTTTCCGGGTCGGGGAACGTCGCCATCTATACCATTGAGAAAATCCATCAACTGGGCGGCAAGGTCGTTGCCTGTTCCGATTCTAACGGCTACGTCTATCATGAGCAGGGCATTGATCTTGAGTTGGTGCAACAACTCAAGGAGGTGGAACGTCGCCGGATCAAAGATTACATCACCTACCACAAGGAGGCGAAATACGTCGAAAATGGCAACATCTGGGATATCCCTTGCCAAGTTGCCATGCCGTCTGCGACGCAGAACGAGATTAATGGCAAAGATGCTTCCAAACTGGTGAAGAATGGCTGTATCGCCGTCGGTGAGGGTGCCAACATGCCGACGACTCCGGAAGGGGTTAAGGTCTTTCTTGAGGCCGGGATCGCCTATGGCCCGGGTAAGGCCGCCAATGCCGGTGGCGTCGCGACCAGCGCCCTTGAAATGCAGCAAAATGCCTGTCGAGATTCCTGGACCTTTGAGTACACGGAGCAGCGTCTGCAGCAGATCATGAAAGGTATTCATGAAACCTGCTATGAGATCGCCGAGGAATACGGCACCCCTGGAAACTATGTCAACGGGGCGAATATCGCCGGATTTATCAAGGTTGCCAAGGCCATGGTCGCCCTCGGCCTGGTCTGATTTTTCCTCAATATCATGAATGGTACAAGGCCTGGGTTTTCCCGGGCCTTGTCTTTTGTGGGGAATGGACGGGGATGTCTTGCCGGAATCGGTTCCTGCCACCCTTGACAAGGGCATCTTGAGGGATTAGATTAGCGCCGAATTTTTACAGGAGGATTTATATTATGCCCATGTATGAATATCGTTGCGAAGGATGTGAGAGGGTCATCGAGGTCAGGCAAAAATTTTCCGATGCACCCTTGACCACTTGTGAAAACTGTGGCGCGCCGCTGAAGAAGCTTATTTCTCAGACGGGCTTTGCCCTCAAAGGCGGAGGGTGGTATCAGCAAGGCTATTCCGAGGCGTCCTCCCCTGCTTCCGCCTGCCCGGGAGCCGGATCTTCCGGTTGCGCGGGTTGTCCCAAGGCGGCTAACGAATAAAAAAATCCCCGGCTTGATTTGCCGGGGATTTTTTTGTGAAAGGTTAAAGAGAAAGGGCAGGTGTGAGCGGAGAAAAGCGTGGCCGGTGTTGTGGTTGGGCGAAGATAAAATCATCAACGGGACGGAATATCTCGACCCGATTGCGACCGCCGTTCTTGGCTCGATACAGAGCCTGGTCGGCTTCGGAAATCAGTTGCGCCGCGTCGATGGTTTCCGATCCGCGGACCGGGCGCAGGCCAATACTCACGGTTAGGGGGAAATCACCAAGGGCACCCCGGGCATTGATGGCGGCGATTTCCCGACGGATGCGTTCAGCGACGGAGGAAGCTTGGCTCGCCGAGCTGTCGGGCATGATGATGGCGAATTCCTCGCCGCCGAAGCGACAGAGGGTGTCGTAGCTACGGATGCTGACGCGCAGGGTTTCGGCGACAATTTTCAGGATCCGGTCCCCCGCCTGATGACCAACGCTGTCGTTGACCCGTTTGAAGTGATCGATATCGATCATCAGTAGCGCAAGCGGGGTACGTGAGCGGTTGTTGCGCTTCAGTTCCGCGATCAGGGCGTCGTCGAAATGACGCCGGTTGCCGACGCCGGTCAGGGGGTCGGTGATCGCCATGCGCGCCAGTTGCTCGTTGGTCGTACGCAGTTTTTCGATACGTTTTTTTCCGGAAAGAAAGCGCAGAATGCGCGCCCGCAGTTCCCGCTTGGGGATATGTGGGGAGAGGCAGTCCGCTGCCCCGGCCTCGATGCAAAAAATCCGGTCTTCGTCCTGTTCCGCGGCGGAAAAAACCAGGATGGGAATGTCCAGCCAGGAGTCGTTTTTTTCGAGGCGACCTAGCCAGGAGAGGCTTTTCCTTGAAACCCGTCGGGTGCCGTGAAAAATGATGTCGACTCCGTTTAGTTCAAGGCACTTGAGGGCCTCGCGTCCGCTCGTACAGCAAAGGACACGGTCGAAGCATCCTGTTCCGGTCACGAGCTGCGTGAGTTCCCGGAGGCGGTCGGCGGATTTGTCTAGAATCAGGGCGGTAGCGGTCATGGCTTATCCTTGACGAAGGATTGAGCGAGGTTTGGCGGTTGTTAACTCGATTAGCAGTTATTATGCCATCCAAAAGGTAAGAAAATAGAAATGAGGAATTTTTTTCTGGTCAGCTTTGCGGGAGATTCTTAACTCACTGAAAAATAAAGCGAGTTTTTTTGTTCAGACGGCTTGGCGATACTAAAGATCCTTTGATTACATATTTGTTAATTTTTATGCTGTCGGTATTTTGACTTATTTGGGCGTTTGCTGCGCAGTTCATAGGGTTCCACTATGGACTGTCGAGATGTTGACATCTTCCGCCAAGGTTGGTCGACGTATACTGCATCCGTCTGGAATCATGGCTTTTCCCCGTTTACAATCAGGGGTTCCTTTCGTATAGTTGACGCACTATCCAAGGAGGTCAGGACGTGAACAATATCATTGATGGCAAAGCGATCGCCGAACGGATCCGTCAGACGATCGCCGCTGATGTCGGTGCGCTCAACGCGCAAGGAACAACTCCCGGGTTGGCGGTGGTCCTGGTGGGAGAGGATCCGGCCAGCCGGGTCTATGTGTCGATGAAGGAGAAGGCCTGCGCCCAGGCGGGGATTTTCTCCGACGAGCATAAGCTTCCGGAATCGACCAGTGAAGCCGAGCTTTTACAGCTGATCGGCCAGCTTAACGAGGATTCGCGCATCGACGGCATCCTGGTGCAGCTGCCCCTACCCAAGCAGATCGACGAAAGCAAGGTACTGGAAGCGATTTCCCCTAAGAAAGATGTGGACGGGTTTCATCCTTACAATGTCGGCCGCCTGGCGACGGGCAACCCTCTCTTTCGCCCCTGCACACCTTATGGTGTGATGAAGATGCTGGAGCATTCCGGGGTGGATCTCAAGGGGAAGGAAGTCGTGGTCGTCGGTCGCTCGAATATTGTCGGCAAGCCAGTGGCGCTCATGTGCCTGGCCGAACATGCCACCGTCACCATCTGTCATTCCCGCACCCGGGATCTTGCCGAGCAGGTCGGCCGGGCCGACGTGGTGATCGCCGCCGTCGGACAGCCCGAAATGATCAAGGGCGATTGGATCAAACCGGGCGCGGTGGTGATCGATGTCGGTGTCAACAGGGTCGGTGAGAAGAAGCTGGTGGGGGATGTGGAATTCGCTGCCGCCAAGGAGCGGGCCGGCGCCATTACTCCGGTGCCCGGCGGGGTCGGGCCGATGACCATCACCATGCTGCTCTACAACACGGTCGAGAGCGCCAAGCGGCGTGCTGCCGGCAAATAAAACCCCAAGACGGCGCCCGAATCTCTGCAACCGATTCGGGCGCCCTTGTCTCTGCACGGAACCACGGCGATGATCATCAGCGTACAGAAGAGCAAGGAAGAATTGCTGGAAATTCTGGACGGCAAGGAGCGTCTTTTTATCGTCGGCTGCGGGGCCTGTGCCACGGTATGCAAGTCCGGGGGGGAGGAAGAGGTTTTTCGCATGCAGGAATGGCTGGCGAGTCTCGGCAAGGAAACGACCGGAACCGTCATTATCGACGAAGCCTGCCATATCATGCGCGCGGGGCGCGATCTGCGTCAGCTCAAAGCGCAGGTTGAGGCGGCCGATGCCCTGCTGGTCATGGCCTGCGGCGCCGGTGTTCAATCGGTCTCCAGCAACAGCGACAAGCGCGTGCTGGGCGCGCTTAATTCCCTCTTTCTCGGCAACATCCGCCGTTTCGGTCAGTATGAGGAGAAATGTTCCCTGTGCGGGGAATGCATCCTCAACGAAACCGCCTGTATCTGTCCGGTAACCAACTGCGCCAAGGGACTGCTTAACGGTCCCTGCGGCGGGATGGAGGAGGGCAAATGCGAGGCCGATCGCGAACTCGACTGCGCCTGGCACCTGATTTACGAACGGCTGAAGAAACAGAATCGCAAGGGGGTATTCGCGCGGACGGTCCCGCCTAAAAACTGGGGGAAGGTGCAAAAGCCCGGTCGTCATAAAATCCCGGGCTGATCCGCCCTTTCGGAAGAACGAAGATGTCGAAACTTGCCGAACATCTGGCCGCTGGCCGCTTTGTCGTCACCGCCGAAATCGCCCCGCCCAAAGGGATTGATATATCCCGCGCCCTGAGCAAGGCCCGGCTGATGAAGGGGCTTGCGGCGGTGAACGTCACCGACAACCAAGGGGCGAATATGCGCCTTTCCCCCCTGGCTCTATCCGCTCTTCTGTTGCGCGAGGGGATCGAACCGATCCTGCAGCTGACCTGCCGGGATCGTAACCGCATGGCCCTGCAGTCCGACCTCCTCGGCGCGGCCGCCCTCGGAATCGAAAACCTTCTCCTCCTTTCCGGCGATCATGCCTGTTTCGGCGATCATCCCCAGGCCCGGTCGGTTTTCGATCTCGATTCCATCCAGCTGATGGCGGCGGTGCGGGGCCTCTGTTCGGGGCACGATATGGCGGGCAAGCCGTTGCGCGGCGTCCCGCATTTTTTCGCCGGCGCCGCGGTGACCCCCGAGGCGGAACCCTTTGAGCTGATGTTCCAGAAATTTGCCAAGAAGGCCCAGGCCGGGACCGCGTTTTTTCAGACCCAGGCGGTTTATGATGTCGACAAGCTGACGCGCTTCATGGACGCGGCCAACCCGTTGGGAAAGCCCGTGCTGCTCGGGGTACTGCTGCTTAAGAACGCGCGTATGGCCGAATTTCTCAACCGCTCCATTCCCGGTGTTCGGATCCCGGCGCGGCTCGTCGAACGGCTCGATGCCGCCGTCGATCCGTTGGAGGAAGGCATTGCCATCGCCCGTGAGATGGTTGAGCATGCCCGCCGGTTATGCCAGGGTGTGCATCTCATGACCCTGGGGCACGAGGAGCGCATCGCCGATATTCTCGCTTGACGGTTCCACCGCCCGCAGTGCGGTCGGAACCCGTTTCCAATCGCAGGAGGAGAGTATGGAATTCCCCGAAGAATTGAAGTACACCGAGGAGCATGTGTGGGTATTGTTGGAGGATGGCATCGCCACCATCGGCGTGACCGATTTTGCCCAGGACTCCCTGGGGGATGTGGTCTTCGTCGAGTTGCCCGAAGAGGGGGCGTTGCTGGAATGTGGCAAGCCTTTCGGCGTGGTCGAGTCGGTCAAGGCTGTCTCCGATGTCTACGCGCCGATTTCCGGTGAAGTTATCGAAGTGAACGAAGAGCTGCAGGACGCCCCGGAGCTGGTCAACACTTCTCCCTACGAGGATGCCTGGCTGGTCAAAATCCGCCTGGCGGAGAACGCCGACCTCGACGAGTTGATGGATGTGGAGGCGTACCAGGAGTTCATTGCCGAGGAAGAATAACCGCCTCTCGACCGACGCCCCGTTGCTCAGTAGAGTGCCGGGCGTCGGTCGAGACCATAATGGAAGAAGACCATGATGTTGAGCTCGTCTTTGGGGTAGGCGGTGGGTAGGGGGCCGTAGGAGGCGCCTTTGCGCACCGCGCGCATGGCTTCGTTATCCAGCAGCGGATGCCCGCTGCTTTCCTTGAGAATCACGTTTTTTACCTCTCCCTCCCGGGTGATTGTCACCCGCAGCAGGCAAACCCCTTCCTGCCCCAGTTGCCGCGCCCGTTCCGGATAATTCCAGACCATATAGACATTCGTGCGGAACCGCTGGAAAAAGGAAATGAGAATGTCCTTTTCCGTGTCCAGCCAAACCGTATCCCCATCGTCGACCTCCGCCCGGTATTTGCGCCGCCACTGCTCCCCCACGTTGGCGGCGGCGGTCTTGGCCGATGCCAGAAGATTGAGGTTTTTCAGTTCCTCCGCCGAGCGCCGCGGCTGGGCCTGGGGCGATGAGGCCGGAGCCTCAGACGCGGGTTCCCGGGGGCGCGCCGGACCCTCTCCCTGGGGACGCTCGCGCCGATCCGGGGGCGGTTTGACCGTCTTGGGAGCCGGTTTCGCGGCTGGTCGGGTTGGTTGCGGCGCTGGCTTGACGGGTTTGGGTGCCGGTTTTGTCGAGGGGGCGGGAGGGGGGGGCGTCTGCGCCTTGGGGGTGCTGTCCTCGAAATCCCGCCCCTTGGGAGCACGCTCTTTCTCCGCCTGGCGATCCGCATCCGCCAAGCGTTTGGCTGGGGTTTCCCGGGGCTTTTCCGGAACCTTGGGGGTCGGCAAGTCGAGTTCCCGACTCAGGGGTTGCGGTGGACGCAGATCGACATAGACCGGCTTCTTCTCCGCTTCGGCCGGGACCCATGCCTGTTTGGGGGCTAGAAACAAAAAGAGCAGGTGTAAAAGCAGGGAGAGGAGGATGAATCCCAGCAGGAAGATGTCCGAGCGACGGTTCTGATTCATGGGTCCATACAAAGGGCGCGGAATTCACAATGCGGGGGTCAGTATACATGAAGGCGGGAGTTTTCGGGGAGGAATCTGTGGCGGGGGCGAAGAGGATTTTGCGGGAAATGAGTTGACCGTAAATCCCCTATCGGTTATAAGTATTTTCTAAATTCAAACCTTGTTTTGGAGGAGGTATTTACATGCATTTGGTGGAGCAAATCAAGGCGAAGGCCCGCGCCGGCCTGCAAACCGTGGTCTTGCCCGAAGGCTATGACGATCGGATGGTTCAGGCCGCCGGGCGTATTGTCAAAGAGGGTTTGGCCAAGGTCGTGCTGCTGGGGAACCCCGATGTCCTGAAAAAAAAGGCCGTTGAACTCGGTGCATCCCTGGACGGGGTCGTATTGCTCGACCCCAAGGACTCCCCGCGCCTGGACGCCTATGTCGACGAACTGGTGGCGTTGCGCAAGAGCAAGGGTTTGACCGCCGCAGAGGCGAAAAAGCTCTTGATCGGGGCGGATAACCTCTACTATGGCGCAATGATGGTGCGCCTCGGGGATGCCGGCGGGGCCGTTGCCGGGGCCGATAATACCACGGGAGACGTCTTGCGTGCCGCTTTCCAGGTGATTGGCACCGCGCCCGGCATGAAGACCGTCTCATCGGTCTTCCTGATGGTGACCAAAACCCCTGAATTCGGCGAGAACGGCGTCATCTGTTTCGCCGACTGCGCGGTCAATCCCAATCCCGACGCCCAGGCGCTGGCGGAGATCGCGGTCAGCACCGCTGGTAGTTGCAAAAGCTTTCTCGGGGTCGATGCCCGGGTGGCGATGCTCTCCTTTTCGACCAAGGGAAGCGCCAGCCATGACGATGTGGACAAGGTGCTCAAGGCCCTGGAAATCGCCAAGGGCTTGGCCCCCGACCTGCAGATCGACGGCGAGCTTCAGGCTGACGCCGCCCTGCTGCCCAAGGTCGGCGCCAAGAAGGCGCCCGGCTCCACGGTCGCCGGCAAGGCCAACACCCTGATCTTCCCCGATCTGGATGCTGGCAATATCGCCTATAAACTGGTCGAGCGACTGGCCGGAGCCGAGGCGGTCGGTCCGATCATCCAAGGCCTGGCCAAGCCGGTCAACGATCTCTCGCGCGGTTGCTCGGTCGAGGATATCATTAGTGTCGCGGCGATCACGGCGGTGCAGGCACAAGGGTAGCGCTCTTGTGAATGAATGATACAAAAAAGCCGGCGAAAATCTCGCCGGCTTTTTTGTATCTAAACTATCAGCAATCACGGCCTTTTCAATAGTCCGCTTGCCCAGGAAAGGCCGACGCCGAAGCCGCAGATGACGATATTGCGCGCGGTTCCCGAAAGTTCGTCGGCGAGCAGGATCGGCAGGGTCGAAGAGACCGTATTGCCGTAATCATAGGTGGCGTAAGGGGCCTTTTCCCGGGATACCGGCAACTTGTCGGCGATGGTTTCGACGATGATCTTGCTCCCCTGGTGCAGCAGGAAGAGGTCGACCTGCTCAAGGGTCAGGGCATTCTTGGCCACCACTTGGCGGATGTCGTCGGGAATGACCTTGGCGGCGAAATTGAAGACAGCCCGACCATGCATGAAGAGGATGCCGTCGTTACAGATGAGCTTCTCATGTTCGGCGCCGATCGTGCCGAAAGTAAAGGCGCCGGAGACAAGTTTGGGTTGATCGCTGATCAGGGTCACCGCCGCCGCGTCGCCGAAGAGCAACGTGGTGTTCTTGTCATTGGGATCGGTGATTTTTGAATAGGGATCGGCGGTGAAGAGCAGTCCCTTTTTCATGCCGTTGGCCGCCATGAACGCCTGGAAGATGGAGAGGGCGTAGACAAACCCGGAACAGCCGAGGGAGATGTCGAAACAGGCGCATCGATTGGGCAGTGCGAGCTTGCCGTGAAGCATGGCCGAGGTGTGGGGAATGTTGCGGTCGGGGTTCTGGGTAACAACGACCACGGCTTCGATGTCATTCAGGTTGACAGCGATTTTTTTCCGGAGGTTGGCGAAGGCCTTGACGCATAGATCAGAAGTCTCTTCATCGGGGCTTTTCAGAGAAACCTGGCGGACGCCGATCTTCTCTTCGATGAAGTGATCGTCGATACCGAACTGGGTTTTCCTGTCGTAATTGGAGATTCTTCCCTGGGGAATGTAGTAGCCGATTTCCTCGATGCCGAGCATGTATTAATTACCTCCGTGGTACCTGAACGATGGACGGGTTCGTCCTGGGAGGGGGGAGATGCGGCCTGTGACGACGAAGACCGACGGATCTCCGTCGGTCTTCGGTCATCAGCGCCGCGATGCCTCGGCCCCCGCTCGGACCTATTTGCGCTGGAATTCTTTGCCGGAAAAAGAATATTTGAAGTTCATGTGGTCGGTGTAGGAGCCGTCAAGGATCGCCACGACATCCTCGGTAAAGACCAGTTCCTCGTCGGTTGGGATGACAAAGACCTTGACCGGCGAGTCGGGGCGGGTGATCAGGGTTTCCTTTTTGCGGGTCATGGTCGTGCGGTTGATTTCCTTGTCCAGGTAGATCCCCATGAATTCAAGCCCGTCCAAGGTCATCTCACGAATCAGCCAGGCCATTTCGCCAACCCCGGCGGTAAAAACCACGGCATCGATACCGCCGATCGCCGCTGCGTAGGCGCCGATATACTTCTTCAGCCGGTAGGATTCGATCTCCAGGGAGAGTTTGCAGCGATCGCAACCCTCATTGGCTCCGGAAATGACGTCGCGCCGGTCGGTGAAACGCCCGGTGATGCCGAGAACCCCGGATTTCTTGTTGAGGATCGAATCGATCTCCTTCGAGGTGTAGCCTTCCCGCTCCATGATGAAGGCGGGAATCGCGGGATCGATATCCCCGCAACGGGTGCCCATGACCGCCCCTTCGAGAGGGGTGAGGCCCATGGAAGTGTCCACCGAAACACCCCCCTTGATGGCCGAGTGGGAAACGCCGTTGCCGATATGCATGGTGATGATGTTGCACTCTTTAGGGTCTTTGCCGAGCAGAACCGCCGCGCGCTTGGATACGTAAAGATGGCTGGTGCCGTGAAAACCGTAACGGCGCACACCGTATTTTTCGTACCACTCATAAGGCAGGGGATAGGTATAGGCATGAGCCGGCATGGTCTGATGAAAGGCCGTATCGAAAATGGCGATGTGCGGAGCTTCGGGCAAGACCGCTTGGGCGGCCTCGATGCCGGCGATGTTGGGCGGGTTGTGCAGGGGGGCGAGGTGTTGGACCTCTTTGATGGCGTCGAGAACCGCGTCATCGATGCGAACCGAGCAGGTGAATTTCTCGCCGCCATGAACCACCCGGTGGCCGACCGCCGAGATCTGGCTCATGTCTTTGACCACGCCATGCCTGGAATCGGTCAGGGTTTTAATGATGAGATGGATGGCCACCTTATGGTCGGGGCACTCGTACTCTTCCCGATAATTGTCCCGACCGGGTACCTCATGGACGATGTAGGAGTCGCCGATGGTGACGCGCTCCACCATGCCCTTGGCGACGACCACTTTCTTGTCCCAGTCAAAAAGCTGATATTTGACCGAGGAACTGCCGCAATTCAAGGCAAGAATATCCATTAAAATAAACCTCCTCCGCGAGTTTTTTGGGCTCGATAAAATTTTCCATTCTTACAAAATCGTGTTTTACCTGGTTTGTCCTTGTCCCCGTCGGACAACCCGGGCGCGGGCGGAATCGCGGCGCTAGACGCAAGAAAAGAATGGGAAAATGTTTTAGAAGAGTAAAGGATGCAAGGGGGAATTGCAAGAATTTTATGTCGCGTTTCAAGCCTTCTTTGATCTGGACAGGGGAGGGCTGGTGGTGTATGTTCTTAGCGACGTAAAACAGTGTATTTGATCAATAGGGAGAGGAGGTGAACCCATGGCCCACACCATTACCGAAGAATGCATCAATTGCGGCGCCTGTGAACCGGCTTGTCCGGTGGACGCCATCACCGAGCAGGGCGATAAGCGGGTGATTGACGCAGCTGTCTGCACCGATTGCGGCGCCTGCGTGGATACCTGCCCGGTCGATGCGATTAACGCCCCTTGATGGGAGCCGGGATGCCGGCGAGGATATGAAAAAGCCGCGTTCATGAGAACGCGGCTTTTTTTGCGGGATGTGCGAGTGTGCTAGCGACCTTCACCGACTTTGGAATCCGCGACCTCCACCGTGAAGTGGGTGACGTTGTCCGGCAGGTCGCGGAAGACGATCATGTAGGGGATGGGGGCGTCCGGCGCGATGTTCACATTGGCCAGAGCGCTGCCGAAGGGGTTGCTCATGATCTCCTGAATGGCGGCGAAGGGGGCGCTTTTGAGGGTTTCCAGGTCCATGGGGTTGCCGCAGAAGACCGTCTGCCGCAAGAGCACATCCCCCTTGGCGTCATGGAGCATGCCGGTTACCGAAATGGCCGAGCGGGGCTCCGGATAGCCGTTGACCGCTTCCCCCTGAATAACAAAAAACTGGCCGGCATGCTGGTTCATGACAAAAAAGCTGTTTGGCAGCGGCAGTCGGATGTGAACCACAGGTTCCGCCGGCAGTGCCGTCCCGGTAAGCGTTCTGAGCTGCGCCAGGATCTGCGGGAGGCTGTCGGCGCCGCCACGCCAGATAAGGTAGCCGGCGGAAGCTGCAAGTAACAGCAGGAGAAGAGCAAAGATCCTCAGAACCGTGGCCATCGGGCCGCGTTTGGGTTCAGTCGCCTTGGGACGCGGCTCGCTGAGTGGTTCGGGCGGCTCGTCAGCATGCGACGACGGTAACCGTTCCGTCGCCGGTCGCGCGGCCGCGACCGGAATGGGAGTCTCTTCCGCGGAACGGTCGATAACCACGGAATCTTCCATGTCGGAAAATTCAAAGCCTTTTTCCTCCCCTTCGGGCGCCCCGTCGGGAAAGAGGGCGTCGGCTTGGGGTGCTTCGGCAAAGAAGGAATCGGCAACGCTTGAAGGCGGTTCCGGCGCGAAGAGATCTTCTTCCTGAAAGGCAAAGGTTTCGGCGGAGTCCGCTTTGTCGGGAGCGAAGGAAAAAGCTTCGACTCCTTCTTCCTGAAAGGAGAATTCGGCAATGGCCCCGTCCCCCTCGATTTTTTCCGGGAAGAGGGTGCCGGCGGGTTCTGCGGTCCGGTCGACCAGTGCCTCATCCCTTGCGGAAACCGCGGCGAAAGGGTCGACTTCGCTGTCGGCCACTTCCTCGAAAGCAAACTCCTCTTCCTCTCCCACCTCTTCAAACTGAAATTCGTCCACATCCAACACAGGCGCGGCGATCGTCTCCGGAGTGCTTTCTTCGGCGGAAGGCGTCGATTCACCGAAGAGATCCTCGGAAATCAATGGTTCCGGAGTAAATGACGAGGGGGAAGGGTCAGGCGAGACCGGCGCCGGTTCCTCTTCGTCCAGTCCGAGATCGGCGGCGTCGAGTTTTGTGGCGTCGGTTTCGGGAATTCCCATCGCCGTTGGCTTGAACTCTTCGGCTTTGGCCGAGCCGGGCGCGGTAATATCCGCCCCGATGTCGGCAAAGCTCGATTCCAAAGCCGCGTCCCAACTCGATTCGCCTTGGCCCGCCGGGGAATCTTCGGGGGGAGAGTCTTCCAGCATCTCGTTGAAGCTCCCGGCCCAGGGATCTTCAGTTTCTCCGTGCTCGGCCGGCGGACGGGTCTCGTCTTCGGCGACGGTGCCGCCGGGTTCCGGTGGGAAGAGCGCAAAGATGTGACGGCACTTGGCGCAGCGGACCTTGATCCCTTCCGGCTTGAGTTTGTCGTCGGCGAGTTTGAAGCGGGTGCTGCACTCAGGGCATTGTATGATCATGCGCGGCTCGTCCTTTCGCTCCCGTTCAGCGCCCCTGAACCAAGTGAATGTCGGGCAGGTTACGGTATCTTTCCGCGTAGTCGAGGCCGTAGCCGATGATGAAACCGTCGTCCAGGGAGAAGCCGACGTAATCCGACCGGATGGAAACCTCGCGGCGCGCGGTCTTGTCGATCAGGGTACAGATTTTCAGCGAGCGCGGACCTCGGCGCAGCAGCAGGTTGTAGAGGGATTCCAGGGTGTGGCCGCTGTCGACGATATCTTCGACGATGATCACATCCCGATCCTTGATCGGCAGTTCCAGATCCTTGCGGATTTCCACGATGCCCGAAGACTGGGTGTCGGAACCATAGCTGGCGATGCGCACAAAGTCGACGATGAGCGGCGAACGGATCGCCCGAACCAAGTCGGCCACGAAGAGAAAGGATCCCTTCAGAACCCCGACCAGCAGGACCTCCGTATCGGGATAGTCGTTACTGATTTCGTCGCCGAGTCGTTTGACCTGACGAGCGATCTCTTCCTGGGAATAAAGCAGCTTCAGGTCAAGTTCGGACATGCGTATTCCATGGGCCGGAGGTTGTCGGGTGGGTGAAAAATTATCCTGATTCTATACAAGTTTAAGCGGAGGTGTCAATTTATTCAGTAACCTACAAAGCACTGGCCAGGTCTTTCGGGCCTGTGTTATAGTTCCCGGTATTAATGGATGAAAAGAACCAGTTTCCACGGAACGGGAAAGGATTGAGTCATGCACCGAATTTCACTGCTGCTGATGACGGGACTGCTGCTGTTCTGGGGCATGGCGGCCTATGCCGGCGAAGCCAAAATCTTGGTGGAAAAGGGGAACTTCGATTTTGGCGAGATTTTCGAAGGCCAAAAGGTGGAACATATCTTCCGCTTTCAAAATGCCGGCGACGAGCCGCTGATCATTGATCGGGTGCGCAGTTCCTGCGGCTGCACGGTGGCTTTGCTGTCAGCCAAGATCGTCGCTCCCGGGGATGTCGCCGAGCTCAAGACGACTTTCGATTCCAACCGTTTCGGTGGGGCGGTGGTCAAGACCATCTACCTGTACAGCAACGATCCGATGCAGCAGGTGACCGAACTCCATCTGCGTGGTACCGTCAAACGCGAAATCGTCCTGACGCCCGCGCGTCTCGATCTTTCCAGTCTGGCCGCGGGGAGTACCCGGCAAGTCGATGTGCTCCTGGTCAACCAAAGCCCCCGGACAATTGTCCTCTCCTCCCTGCAAACCACCACCCCCGAAGTCAGCGCCGAGCTCTCCGCCGATACGCTGGAGCCGGGGCGGGATGCCATCCTCAAGGTCCGCGTTAAGCCCAAGGAAGCGGGGGCGCGGCTTTCCGGCTACGTCCTGCTCAAAACCAGCAGCGACTACCTGCCTGAGCTGCGCCTGCCGGTTTACGGCATGGTCACCCCCGCCAAAGGCAAATAACCCCTATCGTTCACCCCTTTCGCCGGCCCAGGGACCTATCCCGGGCCGGTTTTTTGTGTGTTACGGTGTGAAATTCCCCTTCAGTTCCAGATAGGCGCGGCGCACGTTGGCCCCGAGAAACTGCTCGTAGCCTTTCAGCTCGGCATAGTCGGGCAGGCGCAGGTTGCGTACCGTGCGCTCCAGGCTATCACCCTGCTCGATGTGCTTGAGCACCTCCGAGACCAGTGCCCTGAAGTAGGTCTTGAATTCAACGATCACCCGATTGTCGCTTGGCGGACCGAATCCCGGAATGACTTTTTTCGCCCCCAGTCGCTCAATGAATTCCAGGGCCAGCAGCCAATCCTCCATATAGCCGTCCCCCAGGTAGCCGACACTCTCCCCATAGACCAGATCGCTGGTGAAGAGGATTTCCGCCTCGGGGAAAAAGACCAGGGTGTCTCCCTCGCTGTGGGCGCGGCCCATGTTGGTCATAATAACCGTGGTCTCCCCCAGTTTGAGGGTCAGCCCTTCGGTAAAGAAAAAGGCCGGCCGCTCGGGCTTGCGCTTCTCCTCGTCCATCGTTTTCCAGGTCGGCCAGCTGATGAGCAGGTCGACCCCGGCGGGAAACTCGTAATCGATGTGATGATAGCCCCGGTGATGGTGGGCCAGGACGAAGTGCCGCAGCGGCTTGTCGGTGACGGTCGCGATGGCCGTGACCAGATGGTTTATCGCCTCTTTCGACATGTGTGCCCCGCCCGCCACCACATACTCGGGGCCGACGACGAAAAAGGCATTCGAGCTCGCCTGCCCGCCGGGCAGGGTCAGGGCCGCATAGATGTTCGCCGTCAGCTGTTCCACCGCATAGCTGGGCTGGGCGCCGGCGGGGGGCCGCTTCGCTTCATCCTTCCCCCGCGTCATGGTCATGACCGCCTCCCCCGAAGGAGGGGCGGGCGGCGACACGGACGGAGCCGAGGATGGTGCCGGCACGGGCTCCGGTTGCGGGATCGGAGCCGTCGGCTGCTCCGGAAGAGGTGGGGCGGTTGGAGGTTCGGGGGGCGAGGTGAATTCCGCCTCTTCCACTTGACTGGTGGCACTCAGGGTTTGCTCAGACACGAGCCCTGCCGGAGGCGTTTCGACCTTGGCCGCCGTCTCTGAAATTTCTTGCACCGAGAAATCCGCCGGAGGTGCCGCGACGACCTCCGGCTTCGGCTCCTCGCTTTTCTCGACGGGGGGTGTCGACTTCGGAAGTGGGGCTGTGGGGGGAGGGGGGGGAGGCGACGACGCGGACGTCGGCTGACCCAGAATCGACCCAGCCGCCCCCGACTGAGCCAGGGCGGCGAAACTTTTCTGAAGTTTTTTCAGCATCCAGGGATAGAGCCCCTGACGGGCGACAAAGTGCTCGGCCGGATTCTTCGACCCCGGTCGGGGATGATCCAGTCGGAAAAACTCGCCGGGAAGTTGCCGCGACAGATAGCCGCCGCTGAAGGCCGCCAGATCGACCAGCCGATAGCGGCTCACCCATTCATGCAGCTCCGTTTCATCCTTGAAAAACTGTACGGCAACCTCTTCCCCCATCTCCTTTGCGAGCAGGCGGGCGAACCCCCTGGCCGTTTCTTCCGAGGAGAACAGCGATTGCGCCTGCGGAACCACGCCCAAGGTCACCTTGGCCAGAGCCGGTGTCGTCCAGGGAAGAAGCAGTAAAACAAAGAGCAGAATCCTGAAAAGCGTCATGGGCTGATCCTGGAGAAAGGGATTAGGTATCGGAGGCAGAGTATAGCAACAACCCAAGTCAAGAAAAACAGCAAGTGTCATGCCGGACAAGAAAAAACCCGAGACCGATACGCATTCCGGGAAAAATGGTGGTTGCATTCCGAAAAAAGTTGAGGTATAAGTCTCGACTCTATGCGCCCGTAGCTCAGCTGGATAGAGCGTTGGCCTCCGGAGCCAAAGGTCACAAGTTCGAATCTTGTCGGGCGCGCCATAGAAATCAAGGGGTTACGGTCTTTGCCGTAACCCCTTTTTGCGTTCGTGCCCAAACGGCGCCCATCCGGTGCCCATCTTTTTCGACTTTGAGCTTTGGTCGCCCCCAAACGGCGTATTTCCAGACACCAAATGTCGTCCGACAAATGACATCTGGCTTAAGTCGATATCCAACCCTCCGTAAAGAAGGCATTAAAATTCATGCCAACTTCTCCCAGGCTTTCCTTCCTGCCGGAGAATGATGTACTGGTGATTCTCATTGTCCATGTTGGCCATCGAAAGGACGTATATCGCTTTCTGAAGAGATAACTCCTGCCAAATCCTATAAAAAAACCCCCACAATTCCCTAGTTATGGGGCTTTTTTATGGTCTGAGGATGGGCTCGATTGCTGGGTTCTTCCCATGTGCCGGGATAAAAAGACGGCCTGACCAAGATTTTCTAGGCCGTCTCTTTTGTTTTCATTAATCTCCGACCATACGAAAATGTGGGTCATGGCCTGTCGGGAAGAGTCGGATAGTCAATATAGCCCTTGGCGCCACCGACATAGAAGGTCCGGTCATCCCAGGTGTTCAACGGTGCTTTTAGCGCGAATCTGGCGACAAGGTCGGGATTGGCGATGAAAGCTCGGCCGAAGGCAACAGCATCGGCCACCTCTTCCGCAAGGGCCTGCTCGGCCGATTCCCGGGTGAAGTTCTCGTTGGCAATGTAGACCCCGGCAAAGGCTTCACGGATATGGGGGCCGATACTGTCTTCGCGGCGTTCCTCGCGGGCGCAGATGAACGCGAGGCGACGCTCGCCGAGTTCACGCGCCACGTAGGTGAAGGTGGCCAGACGATCGCTATCGCCCATATCGTGGCTGTCCGCTCGCGGCGCAAGGTGCATTCCGACCCGGTCGGCGCCCCAAACCTCGATCACCGCATCCGTCACCTCAAGCATCAGGCGTGCGCGCTTCTCCCGCGAACCGCCGTAGGCATCGGTTCGTCTATTCGTGCTGTCCTGCAGAAACTGGTCGAGCAGGTAGCCGTTGGCGCCATGGATTTCAACGCCATCGAAGCCGGCGGCCTTGGCATTCACCGCCCCCCGTCGGAATGCGGCGATGATCCCGGGGATCTCCTGGGTTTCCAGTGCTCGCGGAACAGGAAAAGGACGTTTTGGACGTAAGAGGCTGACATCGCCCCGGGCCGCGATGGCACTGGCCGAGACGGGAGGGTGGCCGCCCAGAAGGCTGGGATCGGAAATCCGGCCAACGTGCCAAAGCTGAAGAAAGATGCGACCTCCGGCGGCATGCACGGCTTCGGTCACGGACCTCCAGCCCTCGACCTGTTCATCCGACCAGATGCCGGGTGTGGCGACATAGCCGACGCCCATTCGGTCGACAACGGTGGCTTCCGAGATGATCAAGCCGGCGGTGGCCCGCTGGGAATAATACTCGGCCATGAGCGGTGTGGGAACTCGGGAATCAGGGGTCGCGCGGGAGCGGGTCAGTGGCGACATGACGATCCGATTGGGCAGGTGCAACGCTCCAACCTTGATGGGGTCGAACAAAGAGGGCATGGCGTGACTCCTTGATTTTATCTTCAGGCGCAAAACTTCAATAGTCAGCTTATCATGATCCAGGTTAATGGGGACGTAGTAATGGATAAGTGTGATGCTACACATCGCTATGGAACCCACGCGCCCGGCCGGACTATTCGGGGATGAACGATTCGAGGAACTCCTGAAAGAGCAGGCGGATGAAGGGGAGGGCGCTGGTCAGGCGGTGGTCGCTGCTGACCAGATGCAGTTCCGTCTGGTGGTAGCGGGCGTAGGCGGTAACCTGGGCTTCGGGAACGATATCGTCCTGCCAGGCGTGAACGATCACCGTGCGTTCGGCGATCGGCGGCGGGGCCGGGTCGTATCCCGGCAGGCCGATGGCGGGGGCCATCAGAAACAGCCCCTGGGGTTTCAGGGCGGCCGAGGCGGCCAGGGAGACATGGCCGCCCATGCTCGATCCGACCAGAATCAGTTCCCCCGGGTTTTCGGGACAGCGTTCGAGCAGCCGCGCAACCCGGCTTTTCGCATCGGGCAGGTCGCTGTAATCGGGGCTTTCGACCCGGTAGTCGTAATATTTGGCGATCTCGGCCAAGGCCTGGATTTTACTCCCCCAGGGGCCGCTCTCCTTGCCGTGGGCGAAAAGCACCACTCGGCGTTTGTCCATGATGATCCCTTTCTTTCGTTCGAGTCTCTGATTATCCCCGTCCGCATCAGCGGACGACCATCCCCAGGTGTTTCGCGACTTCCCGAAAATACCCGTCCAGATCCCGGTCGACGAAATAACGGCCGGATCCGCCGGACAGCAGGACTTCCCCCTGGTTCACCACCACGATGGCTGCCCGGCAGTCGCGGGCGAGATAGGACGCCGGAGAGACCTGCAGCGAGGAGCCGAGAACCAGCAGCAGGTCGCAGTGCTCGACCAAGGCTTGCGCCTGACCGAAACCGATCACCAGTTCGCCGAAAAAGACGATGTCCGGTTTGAGGGTGCCGCCGCAGTCCGGGCAGGCCACGACCGGTGCCCGTGAGGCGAGTGTCATGGCCTGTCGCCACCAGTGGTAGGAGAGCTCCAACTGTTGCCGGCCACAGGCCAGCCAGGTGGCGGAATGGTAGGAACCGTGCAGTTCCACGACCTGGCGACTGCCGGCCATCTGGTGGAGCATGTCGATATTCTGGGTGATGACCGCCGTCAGGGAGCCGGCCTTTTCCAGTTCGGCCAGGAAGTGATGGCTGAAGGTCGGGCGAACATCCTTCACCACCTCGACCAGATCCCGCGAGAATTCGTAAAAGTCCCCGGGCGAGTGCCGAAACCAGTCGATGTCGAAAACCTTTTCCGGATCGTAGCGACGGGTCACATACAACCCTTGGGGACCGCGAAAGTCGGGAATCCCCGAAGCGGTAGAAATCCCGGCTCCGGTCAGAGCCACGACGGATCCGGCGTTTTTGATCAAGCCGGCACATTCGGCGGGGTTCAGGGTCCGGCGGCGTGGTGTCATGGCGGCTCTTCTCCGGTCTTCCGAGTCAACCACGGCGGTTTGACCCCGGTG
>CALJLX010000141.1 GCA_937982495.1 uncultured Desulfuromonas sp. | reverse complement strand
CCACCGCCATCTGCAGCGCCTTCTGGAAGAAAGGATCCTTCACTTCGTCGAGAAAAGATTCCAGGGCCAGGATCCCTTCCTTGCGCGCCTTGCCGGCAAACTGGATTAACTGGGCAATGATCTCCTGCGGGGGCGTATCCTTATGGAAAACCGCCTTCTTGAAAACCCCCATGGCGCCGAACACCGCCTTGAACGGGTAATGAACCAGGGTCGCTCCCAGCGTCCCGCCCACGACGATGACCACCGACGGAGGGTCGATGAACAATATCAAAGGACTGCCCAGCATGATGGCGATGATCATCAGGGCAAAGGAGGCGACGATTCCGATGACGGTCGAGAGATCCACGAGCGGCTACCCCAGGGAGAAAGGCCGAACGGTCGATCCGTCCGGCGTGCCTATCAGGTCATGAGCAAATGCCGTGCCATCCGCGGCGCCGCCCTAAAACCCCAGACCGAAAGATTTCCCCCTTTAACAAAGGAGGGCTAGGGGGGATTTCGCACCGGGAACCTACGCGCAAATCCCCCTCCCTCCCCCTTTTTCAAAGGGGGAGGCGCTTCATCTACCTGTTGCCGACAATCGAGGCGGATCGGCAAAAAAATGGCCGGGAACCAGGCCCGGCCATTTTTGGTCAAAATATTGACTCAAGGATTAACGTTTCAGGTTGATCAACTCGTTGAGCATCTCGTCGGTCGTGGTGATGATCTTCGAGTTGGCCTGGAAGCCGCGCTGGGTGGTGATCATGCTGACGAATTCGGCGGCCAGGTCGACGTTCGACTGCTCCAGCGAGTTGGTGAAGATCTGCCCGATACCGGAACCGACGGTACCGACGATGGGCGCGCCCGAGGTACCGGAGGCGGAGTACATATTGTTCCCGACTTTGGTCAAGCCCGCGGCATTGCTGAACTTGGCCAGGGAGATGCGATAGAGACTCCGCGGCAGGCCATTGGAGTAGTTACCGAGGATGTTCCCCTCGTTGTCAAGGGCGAGTTGGGCGACGGTCCCCGTGCCGTAGCCGTCCTGATTCTGGCTGATGACCACCGAGGCGTTGGACCACTGGGTGGTGTTGAAATCGATATTGAGCTGCACGGTCGGGTCCGAGTTGTTGTTCCAGGCCAGATCGTTGGGCGAGGTGGTCAGCCCGCTGGGAAAATTCGGATCAAGGGTGCCGTCATCGAGGAAGCGCAGCACACCGCTGGCGATCAGATAGGGGCCGGTCTGGGCCGGGGTCAGGTTCAGTTCGGCGGCGTTGACGGTGATGTTGTACTGCCATTGCAGGGGGTTGGTCTGCGGGTTGAGCTTGGAAAAATAGACCGTGGTCTGGTGCGGGTTGCCCAGGGAGTCGTAGATGGTCACCGAATTGGCGTAGTTGGAGGTCGCCTCCGGCGCCGTGATGTCGAAACCGGCATCGCGACCGCTGGTACCTGTGTTGAAAACCAGGCCGTAGGTGTTGTTGGTGCCGGTATCGATGGTCAGTTCGCCGACGTCGGTGCCCTTGGCCTGGATCTCCAGACCGCTGAAGACGGTTTTGCGCAAGGCGCCGTTGAGACTGAGGATGCTGCCCGACAGATCGGCGGTATTAATCACCTGGATGTTGCTGCCGTCGGTGCTGGTCAAAGTCAGGGAATGGGTGTTGGCATCGACGGAAGCCCGCACCCCGACCGGATTGAGCAGGGTGTTAAAGTGGCTGACCAAGGCGGCATCGTAGGAGGCCCGATCCACCGTCGCCGGGATATTGCCGGCCAGGCTCACGCCGTTGATGGTCAGGCCGGCGGGGATGGTCCAGCCGGTGCTCGATCGGTCCGCCACCTCGCTCAGGTTGATGGAACCGGGGATGACGATCCCCTCGGCGTTGATGCCGGCGACACCGGCGATAGCGTTGCTGATCTCCAGGGCCGAGCCCTCATTGTAGGTGCCGCCGCCGGCGATGGCCAAAGTTGTGCCGTTGATCGTCAGTACCCCGTCGGGATCCCCGAAGTCGGTGGCACCGGCCAGGGTGGTGTCGAGGGTGCGACCGACGCCGATGAATTTGCCGATGATCGGCGCCGGATACTGGGAAGCGGCGTCGAGGTTGGTGGTGAAGGTCACGTTCTCGGTCGCCTTGGGCGGGCTCAGGGTGGTGGTGTCGACCTTGATCTCGGTCAGGTCGCCGGAGACGTTGCCCGCCTCGTTGAGGGCATAGCCGATGACCCGATAGCCTTCGGGAGAAACCAGATAGCCTTCGGCGTCCCAGCGGAAAGCGCCGGCCCGGGTGTAGGAATCGGTATTGGTATTGGGGTCGCGAACGATGAAGAAGCCGTCCCCCTCGATCGCCAGGTCGGTATCCTTGGCGGTATTCTCGAAGGTCCCCTGGGTGAAGATGTTGTCGACGGTAGACATGCCGGCGCCGCGGCCGACCTGGGAGATGCCGCCGGAGGCGGAAATGCTGCTGGAGAGCAGGTCGGAAAAGACCGAGCGCCCCGACTTGAAGCCGATGGTGTTGCTGTTGGAGATGTTGTTACCGATGACGCTGAGGGCGTTACCGTTGGTGGAAAGACCACTGACGCCGCTGTACAGAGAAGAGAGGATACCCATGACGTGCCTCCTGTTGAGGGATCGCCGCTGTCGGTTGGCGATCCGCGAACCTCCTTCGCGAGGACCGGTTCGGCTATGCGATGATTGCGCTGTCGATATTGGTGAAGACGTTGTCTTTCAAACTGTTTTGATCGACCACGGTGACGACCGTATGATTTTTGACGCTGACGACCATGGCGGTCTGGTCGATCAGAACCAGGGAATCCCGCCCCCCCTTGGCGTCGAGTTGGGCGACCGCCTGTTCCACCCGGGCCAACTGCTCCGGGGCCAGGGAAATGCCGCGACTCTCCATGCGCTGTCGAGCGTGCTGGGAAAAACGCAGGGGTTCCTTCCCCAGTTGCCCTTCGAGGATCTCCCCGAAGGAAGGGCCGGGACGGGGAGAGCCCTTGTTGATCCTGGCCGGGCCGGAGTTACCGGCGGGCTGGATCGGCGTGGGAAAAATCCGCAATTGCTCGTCCATGTCATCCTCGCACGGGCTACATGAGCAGCTGGTTGACGTTGCTGATGGCGGCCTGGGAAACCGCACCGGCGGTGGTCATCAGTTCGTTGCCGGCGGCGCCGATCTCGACCCCGGTAACCGTTCCGCGGATGAGGCTCGAAGCGTTGATCTCGCTCGCATCCTCGCCGGCGGCGGCCGCGTTTTTGGCTTTGACCTCGACGGTGTAGTTCCCGGCGGGAAGAAGATTGCCGCTGAAACCCTTGCCGTCCCAGGCGACGAAGTGGTCGCCGCCGGCCGACGGCGGGGCCTTAACCGTGGCGACCAGAGTTTTCTGATCATTGAAAATGTTCAGTTCCACCTCGGTCGCGGCACTTTCCAGCCGATAGCCGAGTTGACCGTCGAGAACCCCGGGGGTGTAGCCGAGGCGCTCGGTCAGACCGGCTTCCGGCGAAGGCGCCAGGGTCAAGTCCTTCGATTCGGCCACAACCTCCTTGCCGATCAGGCTGAGGGCGGTGAGGCGCTGCACATCGGCGCTCGACTCGCTCATCTTGGCCAGATGCGCGTTCGTGGCGAACTGCTGTTCCAGGGAGCTGTACTGGGCCAGCTGCGCGGTAAATTCCGTGGGATCCTGAGGGTTGAGAGGGTCCTGATTCTGCAGCTGCGCCACCAGTAGGGTCAGAAATTCGGTCTTGCCGATTTGCTGACTCAGGTCGGCGGACTTGCCGGCGGTACTCGTCGTGTTTGTGCTCGCGGCTCCTAATGCGCTGACGTCCGTCATGATCTTGACACTCCCTTCCATTCACAAAGCCGGGCTTGACTTTCCGGCGAATTCCTTCTCTTTGTCTGCCTTATCGGAGCACAGCGAGGAACTCTTTAGGGGTCTTTTCACCTTGCCCGCAAAAACTTCCCCTATGAAAACGCCCCCGTCCGATTCCTCGAACGGGGGCGTCGATCGCGGCGCGGCTCACACCCGCAGGCTGATCCCTCCGGGGCGCGAGTTGGCCGGGGAAGGCGGCGTAACCGCCGGCTCCTCCTCGCTGGCCATGCGCCCGGCGGAACGGCCGGGAGGCCTGGCCGCAAAGAAGGACTGCCGGGATTCCTGAAAGGAACCGCGCCCCCCCTGCCCCGGCGAATCCGAGGTAACCTGGGCCTCTTCCAGCTTCAAACCCTGCTGCTCGAAGGATTCGCGCAAACGCGGCAGGTATTTTTCCAGCACTTCCTGAACCTGTTGATTCTGGGCGTGCATCTGCACCCGCACCCGGTCCCCTTCCACCGTCAGGTCGAGCTTGACTTGCCCCAATTCTTCCGGATAGAGGCGCATGGTGATGCGGCTGTGCCGTTCGCCGTCGACCAGGGTCAGGCGGCTCGCCACCTGCCGATAGACCTGCTCCTCGGGCACCGGCAGGGTAAAGGGCGTGGCGGCGGCCGTGCCGCTGCCGGAAGACGCGGCCTGGGGAGTTGCGGCCCCCTGCCCGACGGCGGAAAATACCGGGGGATTCGACCCGTTATCGGCGGCGGCCCGGAAGATTCCCGTTTCCACCTGCGCCCCGGGCTCCCGGAAGAGCAGTTCGGCCCCCTCTCCCTTGCCGGTATCCATCACCGGCAACGATTCCCCTTGCGCGACCGGAACGCGAACCGTCCCTCGCGTTTCGCCTAAAAGTTGGGCGAAACGGCGATCTGAGGAAGTCTCCAGGCGCGATCCACGCGGATCCTCCCGCAACCGTGGCGACACGACCGTTTCGCGCGGCGGAGCCAACCCTTCGGCCAAGGAAGCGATCCCCGAAGCGGCCTGGGGTGACACCGAAACGGGTTGGCTTGGCGCCGGGGAGACCCGTAAAGAGTCGATCACCGCCGCATCGACCGGCGGCCGAAAGGAGGCGGAAGTCGGAACATCCTGTCGGACAACTGCAGCGGAAATCCGCTCCGGGGAGCCTTTCGGCAGCGAGGTCGGTGCGCCGCCGATAGCTGGGGCAACGGTCGGAGCCTCGACCCGGGCGGCGGAAGCTTCCGGCTGCGAAGCCAAGGATGGGTTAGCGGTAAAGGACGTTTCCCTGGGGACTGCCACAACCGCTACTTCCGTCCGCGCGGCCGGTCTGCTTCCACTGCCGGGCCCGTCGCCGAAAGCTTCAGGGGACAAAGGCTCTGCCGCCGAAGTCGAGACATTCGTCCGCGCCTCGCGAGAGCCGAAACTTTCAGCGCCCCCGGTAGCGGCGAGATCGACAGCTTCTTGCGTAGGAGCGGCCGAAAGGGAGGACGCTGCTCCATGCCCTGCCTTGACCGGTGTAAGCTCAGCCGCAACCCTTTGGTCGGATACAGGTGCAAGCGCTTCCGGAATTTCCACAGCGACGGTCGATGTCTGATTCAGGCGGGATGTCGGAAGCGGATTCGACCCGAGAACCGAGGCGGCGGCCTCACCGCGCGGAACATTCGAGACACGGGGATTTCCCGGCGACGTGGACGCATCGGTTTCCGGAACGGCCCCCGCGACGGCGGAACTATCATCGGGGAAAATGAGCCGAGACACTGGCTTTTCCACCTCGGAAAGCGAAGGAGCAGGCAAAGGCTGCACCGGCGTCCCTTGCGCGCTCGCTTCGGGGAACACCTCGACGTCAGTCAAGGAGGCGTGCGAAAGCGCCGGAGAAGGGTCTTCGCTCTCCAGCGGGGGAGTCCCCGCCCCGACCGGGCCAAGACCTTCCAAGACAGGGACATCCGGCGAAATCGTTATTTCCGCAGGGGTTGGGAAAGGGTCCGCCACGGTGCCGAGGGGAACATCGCCCGAACCGGCCCCGTCGCCGTGTCGATGGGAAGGCTGGACCGCCTCTTTGGCGGGAGGCGCGCCTCTCCCCTCCGGCTCGGTGCCGTTGTCGTGCCCACTCTGACGGGGTTCACCGTCACGGCGGGCGGCGATAGCTTTCATGTGCTCGGGGGATTGCGCGGCCGAATCGGCCGCCGGAGCGGCGAGGGCGTCCTGTTGCTGTTGCAGGGAGCGGGCGAAACCGCCGCCGTCCGTCGCGGGAGGGGCGGCCGCGTTTGTTGCGGGCAACAGACTGTCGAGGGAAACGGGGGGAATTTGCATACTGGCTCACCCTTCGAGGAGAATGGAAGAGCCCGGCTTAATCCTCGACGAGGGTGGAATAGGAAGTGCTCAGGCGACGCGCCTGTTCCGGAGGCATGTTTTCCAACAGGGCGCCGGCGGCCTTGGCCTTCATTCCGGCCAGAATCCGCACCGCCAGTTCCCGGTCGAGCTCGGCGAGAAGAACCGCGCCCTGGGCGGGGTCCATCTTTTCGTACATCTTGCCGAGCCCCTGGATCCGTTGGGCCTCCACCTCGTCCTTGGCTTCCAGCAGACGACCGAGGTCGTCCCGCGCCTGCTGGAGCTGGGCTAACTTCTTATCGACCTCGGTTTCCAAGGTCTTTAGCTCTAATTCCCGAAGGGCGAGTTTTTCTTCCTTGGCGGCGAATTCCCGCTGCATCCCCTCCCGTTCTTCTTGCAGGGAGAGGAGCAGCCGGCGCTGCTCCAGGGAATCCAGACCGGACAGCGTAGCCTCCTCGCCGCCGGTGGGAGGCGCCCCGCCGACGAGCAGCAGTCCCGCCAGGGTGATCGATAAGAGCAGAAATCCGGGACGCATGGCCTTACTCCTGACTACTTCCTGAAATTTCGCACGGCGACTTCATCGAGTTGCACCGCCTCTTTGTGCTGTTCTTCGGCATAGGCTTCGCTCAGATGCTTTTCCTTGAGTTTTTCCAGCAGTTGTCGCTCCTGAGAAGCGACGCAGAGGGCTTGGCGCCGAGCTTCGACTTCGTCGCGGGCGGCCTCCCAGCGTTCCACCAAATCCGCCACCTGGCCCATGGCATGACCGATGTGGTTGCTGTAGAGCGAGTACTCGAAGGCATCCAACCCCTTGCGCTGCAAGTCCTCGAACTCTTCGCGCAGGGTGTCGAGTTCGCGGCGTTTGGCGGTCAGCTCCGCGAGCAGGCGGTTCTCCCGCTCAAGGGCCTCGGCGTGGGCCTGCTGCGCCAGGCTCTCCAGGCGTTCCCGGTAGTCGAGCACGGTTTGCAGCTTGAATTTCGCCATGACC
>CALJLX010000140.1 GCA_937982495.1 uncultured Desulfuromonas sp. | reverse complement strand
CGGCGAGAATGGCGAAATCGAAGAGCCACTCGGGCAGGGGGAGGAGCGCGGTCAGGTACAGACTGAAGATGAGAGTCGTCAGGCCGAAGCAGAGCAGTCCCAGGGGGGGGAGGGGGCTGAACGGGCGAGTCTGGGGCGGGCGAGACGACGCCGGCGGGACTTGCTCGGGGTCGGTGACGGGGCACGGCGCTTCCGCCCAGGGCGATGGCGTCGGTATCGCCGGCGCGAGCCGGGGCGCGGGGGGTGTTTTCCGGTCCGGCGACCGCTCCATCAGATACTGATAACGGGGGCACTCCTCGGGCTGGGTCGAGCAGAACTGGCTGATGACCTTGGCGTCGTGCGGCGAGATATAGCCGCAGCCGACATCGCAGAGATCTTCGTTTTTGCCGTAGAAGGGACAGCCCATGGTGTAGATCCCGAATGCGAAGAACGAATCGCGGTCGTGGAGAACGGAAAATGTCTCACTCTTGATACAGCAACCACCGTACCAAACCGGCAAGGGGCTGGAGATAAAAGTTTTTCTCCAATATAACCGGATGGTTGAGGTCGATTTTTGCCGGGGATAAAAGGCGATTGGGAGCGCGGATAATTCGCATTTCTGCGAAGCGATAAATGGGAGGCGGGTGGCCCGGCGGCGAACGACGGTCCTGGTTGCTTTCGGAAATGTCATTAATTACGGATATTTACTTAAATAAGAAAATATACCAGAAAGGATATTTGGGGTTCGCGAAAGCGCCAAGGAAGGGTGGTCGGTTTTTGCAATCGTGCAAGGCACTTTTTTACGAATAGTCTTCTTTTTTGATGTCGTATTTCTTGATCTTGCGGTAGATGGTCGCCATGTTCATCCCCGCCTCGCGGGCGGCCGCATCGATATTGCCGCCGTTTTTGCGCAAGAGGCCGATGAGGTAGTTGGTCTCGAAGCGGCCGAGGGCGGCGGAATAGCCTTCGCCCTCGTCGGCTTCCGGAATCGGAGCCGCGCCGATGTCGATGAACTGGGCGAGGACCGGCAGGCTGATCCATTCGTCGCTT
>CALJLX010000139.1 GCA_937982495.1 uncultured Desulfuromonas sp. | reverse complement strand
CTCTCGAGAATCGCCTCGGTCGGCGTCGGCGGATTTTTCTTGCGTGCGCTCATCGCGTGGATCTTTCTTTCGGGGGACAAACAACAACCGCCCGTTGAAGCTTTTATTTTTAGTCGGAAAATACCGCCTTGGCAAGAATTGAACTCCGGCACAGCTTATCCGTGAATTAATCACACAGGTTTTCGATTATTCCCAATGAATTCTGATACTATTTTAATCTCGATGGTTTTCATTTCCCCCGGGGAGCCGATGCGACATGAATAACCTCAGCTTGAAAACCAAAATGGCGCTGGCGGTCTCGCTATTGTTCTTGGTGCTGATTGTTCTGCTGGTCTGGGGCGCCCTCGCCTTCCAGGAGAAATCGCTTAAAAATGCCATCTTCCGCCAGCAGTTTGCCTTGGTTTCATCGCTGGCGGCCAATATCGACGACAAACTGTGGCTGGCTCATAACGCCCTGATTACCGCGGCCCGCCAGATGCCGCCCGAAGCCCTGCTTGACGCGGAGCTGGCCCAAGGCTTCCTTGACGCGCGCATCTCCCTTCATTCCGTCTTTGACAACGGCCTGTTCCTTATCTCCGGCGACGGAAAGCTGATCGCGCGGAAAGCCCCTTTCTCCCCGATCGACGTGGATTCGACATGACGGTGTTCGAGTTCTTTCAGCGGACGCTGGCGACCGGGCGTCCCTATATCTCCGAACCCTATACCTCGGTTCGCGCACCCGGCCATCCCGCCATCTTTCTCTCCGCGCCCATCGTTGACGACAAGGGGAAAGTCGTTGCCATTCTCGGCGGCAGCTTTGACCTCTGGGGGACCAATTTTCTCAAGGATCTCGCCGCCACCCGCTACGGCGACGTTGAATTTTTCACCCTGACTGATCGGGACCGGACCATTATCGTCCACCCCGACCGGAGTAAAATCCTGACCAAGAAACTCCCGCCGGAGTCGAACCCGCTTTACGAAAAAGCCTTGGCCGGGTTTGAAGGGAGCGGCGAAACCGTCACCGCCCAGGACGAAAGGATCATCGCCTCGGTTCGGCACCTGCGGACCACCGGCTGGATTTTGACCGCCAGTTCCAATGCCGCCGAGGCCTATGCCCCCCTGGAAAAGACGCGCCGGTATTTCCTTCTGGCGACGCTGGTCATCACCATCGCGGTCCTGACCGTCACCTGGCTGCTGATGAAACGCCTCACCGCGCCGCTGGCGGCCTTTACCCGCCATGTGGAGGCGCTGCCGGAAACCTTCGGCCGGAACCGCCTGATCGAAATCGATTCCGGCGATGAAATCGGCATCATGGCGCAAGCCTTCAATCGCATGGTGACGACCCTGGAGACGCAGCAGGCCACCAATGCCGCGCGGCTTGAAGCCCTTTTGCGTCTGAACGACCTGAGCGACTCCCCCCTCAAGGAGATCGCCGATTTCGCCCTGGAGGAAGCCGTTCGCCTGACCCGGAGTTCCATCGGCTATCTGGCCTTCGTCAACGACGACGAATCCGTCCTGACCATGTACGCATGGTCCAAAACGGCCATGGAGAAATGCGCCATTACCGAAAAACCGCTGGATTACCCCCTCGCCGACACGGGTCTCTGGGGGGAGGCCGTCCGCCAACGCCGCGCGGTCATCACCAACGATTATGCTGCTCCCAGCCCCGGCAAGAAAGGCTATCCACAAGGCCATGTGGAGCTGCGGCGCCACATGAACGCCCCGATTTTCGACGGCGACCGCATCGTCCTTGTCGCCGGGGTCGGCAACAAGGAGGAAGAATATGATGAAACCGACGTTCAGCAGTTAGCTTTGCTCATGCAGGGGCTGTGGCGGATCGTTCAACGCAAGCAGGGCGAGGAAGCGCTGCGGGAGGAGAAAGAAAAGTTTTCCCTGGCCTTCCAGGCCGTGCCGAGTGTGCTTGTCATCGCTTCCCTCGCGGACGGGCGCTACCTGGCGGTCAACGAGGCTTTTGAGCAGGTGATAGGCTACCGGCGCGACGAGGTACTTGGCCGGAGTTCCCTGGATTTCAACATCTGGAACCCGGAAGACCGCGCCCGGGTGGTGCGGATGCTGGCGCGCGGGGAAAAGGTCCGCAATCTGGAAATCGTTTTCAGGAATAAATCGGGAGCCGAGGTGATCGCGCTCTATTCGGCGGAGGCCATCGACATCGGCGGGGAGCGTTGCCTGTTGAGCCTGGCAAATGACATTACCGGCCGCAAAAAAGCCGAGGAAGAGCTGCGCCTGAGTGAAGAGCGCTACCGGCGTCTCTACAATGAAACACCGGTCATGCTTCATTCCGTCGACCAGGAGAAACGGCTGCTCAGCGTCAGCAATTATTGGCTGGAAAGTCTCGGCTACACCCGAAGCGAGGTCCTTTGCCGGACAAGCACCGATTTTCACACCGAAGCGTCCCGGCGTTACGCTGAAGAAGTTGTTTTTCCTGAATTCTTTCGCACCGGAATATGCAAGGACGTCCCCTATCAGTTAGTGAAGAAGAACGGCGAGGTCATGGATGTTCTGCTCTCCGCCACCGCCGAGCGCAACGATAAGAGTGAAATAGTCCGATCCCTGGCCGTCATGATCGACGTCACCGAACGGAAGCGGGCCCAGGAAGAGATCGAGAAATTGAATGCCGACCTGACGACACGAGCCGCCGAACTGGAAAATGCCAACCGGGAGATGGAAGCTTTCAGTTATTCGGTTTCCCACGACCTGCGTATCCCGCTGACGGTCATCAGCGGTTACAGTCAGGTCATCCGGGAGCTCTGCGCCGCGCAACTGAATGAGCAATGCCTCGGTTTTATCCAGGAAATCCAGAAGGGGTCGGAGCACATGAACGAGCTTATCGACACCTTGCTCAATCTCTGCGGGCTGGCACGGAGGGAATTGCACCGGGAAACGGTCGATCTCAGCGGGATCGCTCATTCAGTCGCCGCTGAATTGGCATTGACCGCCCTGGAGCGCAGGGTTTCCTTTCAAATCGCCAACGGAATCTCGGTCAACGGCGACGGGAAACTGCTGCGGGTGGTCCTGGAAAACCTCCTCGGCAACGCCTGGAAGTACACCGCCGATCGTGATGAAGCCGTCATTGAATTCGGGCAGATCGACATCGACGGCAAAGCCGCGTGTTTTGTTCGCGACAACGGTGCCGGTTTCGACATGGCCGCCGCCGACAAGCTGTTCATGCCCTTCCAGCGGCTACACGCCGGCAGTCACTACCAGGGGCACGGCATCGGCCTGGCCACGGTGGAGCGCATCATCCGCCGCCACGGCGGGCGGATCTGGGCGCAAGGGGAACCGGAGAAGGGCGCGACCTTCTGGTTCACCCTCTGACGGATCAGGTTCCCATCCCCCTTTGCCCACCACTCCACCGCCGCAAAGATCGGAGGCGCGCGCTAATCAGGGGGGCGAATCTCATTTCTCCCCGCCAGTCCTTGCCTGACGAGGTCGACCATATCGGCCACCGATGTGCCGTTCAGTCGGTATCCGCCGTCATTATCCCGCCGCAGCTCGCCGTAATCGGGCGCCCCCGTCCGTCTATCCCGTTCCAGCACGATAAAGACCGCTCCCGGCGGCAGGCCGGGAAGCGCCGGAATGCCCTCCGGCGGCGCGAGGTCGCAGAGCCCGGCGACCATGGCGCTGGCGCCCTCCCAGACGAGGTTTTCCAGGGCCAACCCCAGGGGGGCGAGGCCGCCGGGGGGTGGTTCGCTGACGACCAGGGCCTCGCCGGTGAGGCCGAAGCGCAGCGCCGCCTCGCCAAGGAAGGTGTTGGAGAGGGTGTAGGCGAAAAGTTGCGGGCTGGCCAGGGCGCCGCCGTCGGGGATGACGGTGGCGAAGTAGTCGCGGTCGGTGGCGAGGCAGCCGTAGGTCGTGACGGCGATGAGGCCGATGGCGCGCTTCTCCCGCCACTCCTCCAGCCCGGCATCGCGCAAAGCGAAGGTAATCCCCGCCAGGCCGAGGCGGGAGAAGGCATCCATGCGGCCGAAACGGCGGTCGGGCTGGGCGAAGAGTTCGGCCCGGGACAGACTCGGCGGCTCACCGGGGATGATGGCGAATTTTTGGCCCTGGCTGCCCCAGCCGTGACTTGCGGCGGTGACCCAGCCGATGCCGGTAAGGCGCGCGCTCAGCATGACGGCCTCCCGAGCAGGAGGGCGGCGTTGACCCCGCCGAACCCCGAATTGGTGGAGAGCAGATAATCCCCGGCGATGGCCTGCGCCTCGGGGGAAACCCGGCCGCGTCCGGCCGCTTCCGGCTCGATCAGGCCGACTGCCGGCGGCATGATTTGCCGGGCCAGGCACTCCAGGGCAAAAATCGCCTCGATCGCCCCGGCGGCGCCGAGGGTGTGGCCGACGGCCCCCTTGAGGGAGTGGACCGGCAACGGCCGCGCGCCGAAGACCCGGGCGAAGGCGGTCAGTTCCATGGCGTCGTTGTAGACGGTGCCGGTGCCGTGGGCGCTGATCGCGGCGATTTCCTCCGCCGTCAGCGCGGCTTTTGCCAGCGCCGCTTCGATGGCGAGTACCAGCCCGCAGCCGTCCCGGGCCGGGGCGGTGATGTGGTTGGCGTCGTTGGCGCTTCCCCAGCCGTGGATGGTGCCGAGGGCCGCGCGCCCCTCCCGTCGCGCCCGCTCTTCGCTCATGAGCAGCAGCGCCGCCCCGCCCTCACCGAGGGAGAGGCCGTCGCGGCGGACATCGAAGGGGCGACAGACGTCTTTCGCCAGCGCTTGCAGGGCGGAGAAGCCGGAAAAGACGAATTCGCTGACCAGATCGATGCCGACCACCAGCACCGCCTCGGCGGCCCCGGCGGCGATCCACGCCGCGCCCCGGGCCAACGCCAGGGTCGAGGAGGCGCAGGCAGCATTGATGTTCAGCCCGGTATCCGCCAGGCCGAGCCGCCGGGCGACCAGGGTCGGCAGCGTCCCCGGCAGGACCGCTTCCATCGGGCAGGCCTCGCCGCGCCCGCGCCGCTCGAGGAGGTCGATCCCCCCCTTGGTGCTGGCGGTCAGAACCCGGCAGTCGCCGGGGACCGGGGCGAGTTGAACCAGCAGCCTCTCCAGCAGGGGATGCAGCAGCGATTCCCCGGACTGAGCCTTGAGCCCCGGCACACAGGCGGCCTGGTTGCTCAGGTAGCGGTCGGCGGCAAAGCGCTGCAGGGGAGCGATGGCCGTTCGGCCGGCCAACAGCCCCGACCACAGGGGCGGCAGGCCGTCGCCGAAGGCGCTCACCAGCGCCGTATCGACCACGCATACCCGGTTCATGTCAACGCCCCGGCGCGCCAGCGTTCGAGAAAATCTCGCATGAAGGGGGGATGGAGCAAAAGGACGTTGTCGGAAGTATCCATGAGCATCTGCACGGTATAACCGCTGGTGGCGAGATTGCCGTCGCGGTCGCGGATGATGAATTCGTGGTTGAGGCGGGCCGCCTCCGACCAGTGGAGCAGTCCCTCGATGGTGAAGGGCTCGCCGAAGCGCAGCGGCCGGTGGTAGTCGATGTGCA